>JAQUCZ010000198.1 GCA_028685945.1 Sulfurimonadaceae bacterium
CATGTCGCGGGTTTGTGCGTCGATTTAGAGCGTCTTTATTCGATTGCAAAAATCTACGACGTGAAGATCGTAGAGGATGCCTGTGATGCGCTCGGTGCGACCTATAAAGGGAGAAAAATAGGCGCAACGGGTGCCGATATCACCTGTTTTAACTTCTCAAGCCATCTCAAAAAAAATATCTGCACGGGCGGCATGATCGTAAGTGATGATGAGGATATTATGGCACGTGCAAGATTGCTGCACAACCATGCCATCGTGCGGGATGAAGATGCGCTTGAATATATTTACGACGTAACCGATATCGGGAACGATTATTCCATGAGCCCTTTGAGCGCGGCGTATCTTAGAGCACAGCTTGAGCGCCAAGACGATTACATTGCGCGTCAAAAAGAGATCGCTAAAATTTATTCCCAATCACTTGACGGCGTAGCACACATCACCATCCCAGATATGGGCAACGAAGAACACCCTTTCTCGCTCTATATCGTCAAGGTAGATAAAAACCGCGACTCTTTTGCGGTGGATTTAAAAGAGGCGGGGGTGCATACGGGGCTTCATTACATCCCTTTGCATCTTTTGAGTTACTATAAATCCAAATATTCGCTGCGCGTGAACGATTTTCCCGTTGCACTTCGTACGTTCCAACAGGTGCTTTCGCTCCCGATCTATCCGAGCATGGAGGATAAAGAGGTTAAATTCGTCTGCGATGCGATTAAAAAAATAGCAAAAACAAAAGTGTAACCTGCTTTGAAAAAAAAACTCGTTTTTTGGGTTGAGGAGTATTTCTACAACCCGAACCTTTTCCAAAAAATCCTCTCTTTTTTGTTCCTCCCTTTAAGTTGGCTTTACTGCCTTGGCATGTACCTCCGTTTTTTGCTTGCAAAGCCCGAAGATTTGGGGATCCCTGTTGTAAGCGTGGGAAATCTCAATGTCGGCGGAAGCGGCAAAACGCCTTTAGTTACCGCTTTGGCAGAGCGTTACGACGGTGCCGCGGTGGTGCTTCGTGGATACGGCAGAGAGAGCAAAGGGTTGTTGGTCGTAAAATCGCAAGGGGTATTGGCATGCGACGTTGCGGCATGCGGGGATGAAGCGATGATCTACGCCCGTAAGCTTCCGCATGCCATAGTGATCGTAAGTGAAGAGAGAAAGGCGGGGATACAAAAAGCCAGAGAATTAGGAGCCAAGATCGTTTTTTTGGATGACGGCTATTCAAAGCATGCCATCAAAAAACTCTCTTTTCTTATCGACGTCCAAAGCAAAAACAATCGCTGCCTCCCCGCAGGTCCTTTTAGAGAGCGTCTTTGGAGCGGAGACGATGCGATCCTTTTGTATGAAGGAAAAGATTTTACGAGAGTAGTGGAACTTAAAAATAAAAGTGATAAAATGTCGCTAGTAACCGCCATAGCAAGACCGACTCGCTTGGAGCCGTTTTTGCCCGAGACGGTGAGTAAAAATTATTTTGAAGATCATCATCTGTTTAGCAAAAGCGAACTAGAAGATATCTTGCAAAAGGATAGCTCGGACTCTCTTCTTGTTACCTATAAAGATTTCGTAAAAATCGAATCTTTCGGGTTGAGAGTTTCTCTTTTGGATCTGCACGTCGAGGTAGATCCGCGCATTTTTCAAATAATAGATACTTATAAAGAGGCATAGGTGCAAAAAAAGATCGAAACAGTAAAAACGCTTTTAGATGCGTTACCGTTTATTCAAGAGTTTAGAGACGAGATCGTCGTGATTAAATACGGAGGTTCGGCACAAGAATCTCCGCAGCTCAAAGAGCGATTCGCGCGCGATATTTTGTTGATGTATCTGGTGGGGATCAAACCCGTTATCGTTCACGGCGGCGGCAGACAGATCAACGAGATGCTCGATGCGCTCGGGATCGAATCGAAATTTATCGAAGGGCAGAGGGTCACTTCAAAAGATGTGATGCGTATCGTGGAGATGGTGCTAAGCGGCGAGATCAACAAAGAGATCGCTTCGCTTTTAAATTCCCACGGTGCCAAAGCGATCGGTATCAGCGGTAAAGATGCCCATTTTATTACGGCTAAAGCGAAAGATTTTGCCCGTTGGGGACTTACGGGAAATATTACGGGCGTCAAACCCGAAGTGGTTTTAAATCTTATAGCCGAGCAGTTTATCCCCGTAATCGCTCCGATCGCGGCGGGGGAAGAGATGGGACACCCCGGATTTAACATCAACGCCGATTTGTGCGCTTCCTACGTTGCCAAAGCTATAGGGGCGAATAAAATTATTTTCCTCACCGACACCGCAGGGGTACTCAATAAAGAGAAAGAACTTCTAAGCTCTTTGACAAAAGCGCAGGTGGATGCACTCAAAGCAGACGGAACGATCCACGGCGGGATGGTGCCTAAAGTCGATGCCTGTCTCGAAGCGATCGAGGGGGGCGTGCATAAAGCGCACATTATCGACGGAAGACTGGAACACTCGATGCTCTTAGAGCTCTTTACCTCCGAGGGTATCGGCACGCAGATCGTATTGTAAAAGAGGTTTTGTTGCGTTTTTTGGCGAGGTTTTTTCTTTGTATCGTAGTTTGTTGGCATGTGCTACATGCCAATCAGTATGCCGAGAATATGCAAATTTCGTTACAAAAGGATGAGCAAAAGAAAATTCTTGTAAAATACGGCGCAACCGAAAAACTTTTTACGATGCGCTGGACGCTCTACCACAACGGCGGGCTTGTTCTCTTGCGTTCGTACGATAAAGTCGTTGCGCAAAACGTGCTTTATTTGCAACATAAAAATCAAAGTTTTCGCGTACAGCTAAAGCCGAGCGGTGCGAGTGTTTCGAATGTTCCCTATTTGTTGGTGCAATTCAAAGCATTTGATTTTGAAAAAAAAGAGGCATTGTTTGAACTGTTTTTGTCCGACAAAGAGATGATAACGACGATAAAATTTTTAGAATAGATATGGGATGGGGATGCAAAGAGTTGAGAATGAAATAGCAAGACTGATACAAGAGATAGGATACGATGCAGTAACGCGCCTTTTTGGGACTCTTTCAGGCGGCAAAAGACTTCGAGCAAAATTGATTTTAAAAATCGCTCCGAGAGAGGAGAGGGCTCCTTTGTTGGCGGCGATCGTGGAGCTTATCCAC
>JAQUCZ010000012.1 GCA_028685945.1 Sulfurimonadaceae bacterium
AAAAGTATGTCATATTGCTCTAAAATTGTTTCTCTATCGATGTTGTTCGTTAGTACCCATTTTTGAGCATCTTCATTGAATTTTTCTCCATCGAATACTAAGGCTTGATCGCAAATACCACCCATCTGAATGTTCATGCCAAGTACAAATGGTGCCATCACAACATTCACGGTAGTTACAAAAAGGGCTGAATCGGTACATTCATAAGAAAGATAAGGGTCTTTGGAACTTGGTCCAAAAAGAATAGACTTATTTTCTACTTTTTGAGTTCGATAGCCAAATGGCTGGTATGTCCCAAGATTAAAGCCTTTAGTGGTAGGTCTATTGGTTATATAATTGAAATTGTGAACATGCAAAGGTTTCTCACTTGATATATAGGAGTTTGAGGAGTTTAATTCAGGTTTTTTTCCGCATCCAGTTAATAAAACTGCGCTAAGAAGGATTCCCCCCCCCATAATCCAAGTTGTTTTCTGTTTCATTATACTTTCCTTTTTATTTTTTTGTGAATTTTAGCAAATCGAAAATAAATATTCCATAATTAAAAGCTAAGAATAGTTACTTATCTGCAAATAGCTAAAAAGAAAAAGAGATAAATTGTGCACAAAAAATGTATAATAATGAAAAAAAATGAAAGCTTGTGCAATAGTTGATCAAAGGAATAAGATATGGACGGAATGATGTATTACGGGGCTTTGTTGCTCATAGCGTTTTTTGTATTTTCGATGCTGCGAACAAATCACGGGGTTATGGCGTTTATAGGTTTGGTTGTGGGGATATATATCGTTTACTCGCATGAAACGGGGCATACGGCTACGGAGTTTAAAAACGAATTAGTAAAAAAAGTTGATGAAAAAGCGCCAGTTTTTAATCATGACTTAGATAAAGAAGAGGCACTCAAACGCTTGGGGAATTAGAGAAGAGTCTTTTGCGCACCTTGGCATGTCGGGTTAGAAGCATTTTACGAGCTTTTGTTATAATGCGAAAAGAAAAATAAAGGATTACGGTGATGACTAGGCTTAATATAGAAATTCAAGACGGTAGCATTGCCGAGAAAATTTTTTGGATGCTGCAACATTTTAAAAATGACGGTGTATCTATTGAGAGAATCGATTCGGACGATATAGACGTCTTAGCAAGTCTTAGAACGTCCTTAGAGGAGCTAAGAGAGGTGAAGCAGGGAAATGTGAAGCCTCAAAGAGCAAGAGATTTTTTAAATGAGTTATAACGTCTTAGTTCTTGATGAATTTAAGAAAAATACCAAAAAACTTGCCAAAAAGTATAAAAAAATCAAAATCGATATTGTAACGTTAGTCACTCGGCTGGAAAAAGATCCTTACGAAGGGGTGCATCTATTCGGTAACTGCTATAAAATAAGAATTCCAAACTCAAGTGTACCGACAGGCAAGAGCGGAGGCTTTCGAGTGGTTACCTATTACGTGGACAAAGCATCTAGTGTTTATCTCTTAACAATCTATTCAAAATCAGATCAAGAGAGTATATCGGACGCTAAAATAATTGCGCTACTTGAATCGATAGAAAACGAAGGACTTTAAAGAAGAGACTTCGTGCGCTAAATTTAAAACGCTTCCATCTTAAAAACTCCGTAGGCAACCTCTTCGTAGGGGTGCGCCTCTTTGAGGGTTGCGACCGCTTTGGCTATGAGGTGGTCGGGGCAGATTATTTCTACTTTGTACTCTTCGACTCTCTCAAGAATTTCGAGCGTGCCGATGTGGGGGTTCGCTCCCTGTACGGGTCGGAATTGCCCCGTGCCGAGGGTTTCAAAAGCACATTGTTCGTAGTTTTCAAACATCCCCACCCCTATCTCAAAGAGCGCTTCTTTGGTTATTTCTTTGGCATGTGCGGGAACATAGTAGCTTAAAAGGTACATGCCAAGACTCTAGGAAAGGTAGGAGATAAGTTCGGGGTCAAGGGGCTTAATATGCCCTGCAACCTCGTCGATGGCTCGATACACAAACCCTTGTTTCGTGTAGCAGATGACGCTCTCATCATGCTCGCCAAGCAGTCCGTCGATTGCATAGTTGACAAACTTGTATGCCATGAGCCGATCGTAAATACTTGGATTGCCTCCCCGTTGGATATGCCCCAAAACACTTACGCGCGACTCGATCCCCACTTCGTTTTCAAACCACTCGGCGATCTCCTGTGCATCTTGCTTGATCCCCTCGGAGACGATGGCGAGAAAGTAGCGGCGCCCGTTTTTGATCTGTTTTTGAAACTCCTCTTTGTAATCTTGGAGGTTGTATGGGAGTTCGGGGATGAGGCAGAGTTCGGAGCCTGAAGTGAGGTGGGAGACGAGTGCGAGGTAGCCGCAGTCGCGTCCCATCGTCTCGATTACGAAGGCACGGCGAAACGATGCCGCTGTATCGCGCACGGCGTCGATGGCGACTTTGATAATATTAAGCGCGGTATCGACCCCCAGACAGTAATCGGTTCCATTGATGTCGTTGTCTATGGTAGAGGGCACGCCGCAAAACTTGATGCCGTGCTCTTTGTAGAAGGTATGAAGCCCGCGAAATGAACCGTCGCCGCCGAGAACTACGAGCATATCGATATTGTGCGCATCGAGGTTGCGTTTTGCCTGCGCGCGAAATTCGCTTTGCATAAAACGTTTGCTGCGCGCACTCCCTATCACCGTACCGCCGCGAATCATAATCCCCGCTACGTCGTTATAGGTTGCTTTTTTGATGTTGTTATCGATAAGCCCCTCATATCCGTCATAAACAAGATAAGGGATAAGCCCTTTTTTTAGAGAGTATTCGACAAAATGTTTGATAGCGGGGTTCATCCCTGAAACGTCTCCGCCGGAACATAAAATAGCAATATTTTTCATATTCGTGACACCTTTTTTGATTTTGTAGAGTTTACCATTTTCTTATCTCAAATAGGTTAAAATTTCGTAATTTATTCTCACAAGGTAAGAAATGAAAAAAAGAGCATTGGTAAGCGTAAGCGACAAGAGCGGCGTGGTTGATTTTTGTAAATCTTTGGTAAAAAACGGATACGAGATTATCTCTACGGGCGGAACTTACAAAATGTTGGTCGAAAACGGCTTACATGCCATAGAAATTGATGAGGTTACGAAATTCCCCGAGTGTTTTGAGGGGCGCGTAAAAACGTTGAATCCTTTCGTACACGGCGGGATTTTACATCGCCGCGACAAACAATCCCACTTAGATCAAGCCAAAGAGTTGGGCGTAGAAGCGATCGATTTGGTATGTGTCAATTTGTACCCTTTCAAAGCGACTATAGAGAAAACGGATGATTTTGAAGAGATCATCGAAAATATCGACATCGGCGGACCTGCAATGGTGCGCTCTGCCGCAAAAAATTTCGATAGCGTCATTATCGTAACCGACGTGCGCGATTACGCAAGCGTGATCGATGCGATCGAAAACGAAAAAAATACGTTGGAATTTAGACGCAACTTTATGATTAAAGCCTACGAGCATACGGCGGCATACGACAGCATGATCGCCAATTACATGAACGAGCGTTTTAACAACGGTTTCGGCGCAAAACAATTCGTAGTGGGAAGTAAAGTGATGGATACCCGTTACGGCGAAAACCCGCACCAAAAAGGGGCATTGTACGAGTTTGACAACCATTACTCAAACAACTTTAAAACCCTTAAAGGGGAAGCGAGCTTTAACAACCTAAACGACCTAAGCGGCGCGGTGAAGATCGCCTCGGCATTTGGCGATGCCAACGCAGTGTGTATCACAAAACACGGAAACCCTTGCGGTTTTGCCATCAAAGACGATTTAATCGAGGCTTATACGGAGGCACTCAAATGCGATCCAGTTTCGGCTTTCGGCGGGGTAGTAGCGGTCAACGGCGTGGTAACGAAAGCGCTTGCAGAGAAGATGAACGAGATTTTCTTGGAGGTTATTATCGCGGGGCGCATCACCGAAGAGGCGCAAGAGGTGTTCGCAAGTAAAAAACGTATCAAGCTTTTTGAGATGGGTGCAGATAGATTGGTTTTAGCCGACGACAAAAAAGATTTCAAACATATCGACGGCGGGTTTGTGTACCAAGATGCAGACAAAGTAAGCGACGATGAGGTGAAAAACGCAAAACTTATGAGTAAAAAAGCGGCAAGTGCGCAAGAGCTCAAAGATATGGAAATCGCATACAAAGTAGCTTCTCTGACAAAATCCAACTGTGTCGTTTACGTGAAAAACTCCGCAATGGTAGCGGTCGGCATGGGGATGACCTCGCGCGTCGATGCAAGCCAATGTGCGCTTAAAAAAGCCAAAGAGATGGGGCTTGACGTACGCGGCGCGGCGTTAGCGAGCGAAGCGTTTTTCCCGTTTAGAGATTCTATCGACGCGGCGGCGGCGGCGGGCGTGAGCGCGGTTATCGAGCCGGGCGGGTCTATTCGAGATGAGGAGATCATCGAAGCGGCGAACGAGTTTGGCATGTCGCTCTACTTCTCCGAAGTTCGCCACTTCTTGCATTAAGAATGAAAATAGCAGCGCATCTTCGGCGTTGCTACGCTCGTCACGTACATGAGTACGCTTCCTCGCTAGGCGCCTTGAATCTACGCTCCTCTTTTCATTCTTAGTCTAAAGTTTTTTTGTTTCTCTTGTATAACATTGATTGACATCCACTCAACTTTTGTGATACAATTTCGCTTAATAAAACATATTTATTTTAGGAAACAACTATGGGTAAATCATTATACGAAACGTTAGAGATTTCTGAAAACGCAAGCGAAGCGGAGATTAAAAAAGCGTATAGAAAATTAGCGAGAAAATACCATCCCGACGTCAATAAAGAGAAAGATGCGGAGGATAAATTCAAAGAGATAAACGCTGCGTACGAGATACTCAGCGACAAAGAGAAAAAAGCGCAGTACGACCGTTACGGCGATGGGATGTTCGGAGGGCAGAATTTCCACGATTTTAGCCGCGCCCACGGCGGCGGTGCGTCAGATTTGGACGAGATTTTACGGCAGATGTTCTCAGACGGCGGTTTTGGAGGCTTCGGCGGTTCGTCGGGCTTTGGCGGCTCTTTTGGAGGGGGCGGTTTTGGCGGATTCCAGCAACAACAACGCCCAAATCTTGATATAGAAACAAACGTTACGATCCCTTTTAGCGTCTCCATTTTGGGAGGATCACACTCGGTTTCGGTCAATGGCGAGCGTTTTGACATCAAAATTCCTGCGGGTGTAAAAACGGGTGAAAAGATGCGTGTCAAAGGTAAAGGTCATGCGCAAGGGGGCGTTGCGGGGGATCTGTTTCTTATTATTACGGTAGCGTCCAATCCCGAATATGTACGCGAAGGGGACGATATCGTCAAAACTTTCGACGTACCCCTTTATGCCGCACTCTTCGGGGATAAAGTGAGTGTGCAAACCTTAGAGAAAGAGATCAAACTCTCGGTACCGCAAAATACCAAAAACGGACAGAGATTTCGTGTCAAAGAGATGGGTGCGATGAACCGTAAAACAAAGGTGCGCGGCGATTTGTATCTCAAAGCCAACATCGTGCTTCCAAAGGCGGAAGAGCTTGATTCGGCTTTGGTTGCGATGCTTAAAGAAAAACTACCCAAATCATAATAGGAGGAGACGATGATACATCAATACGACGAGCCGGTTTACCTTATAAGCATCGTGGCGAAGATTTTGGATATCCATCCCCAGACGTTGCGCCAATACGAGCGGGAGAACCTTATACGACCTTCCCGCTCCAACGGGCGTATCCGCCTCTATTCCCAAAGAGATATCGACAAGATTAAACTGATTTTGCGTCTGACGCGTGATCTGGGTGTGAATTTGGCGGGGGTAGATATTATCTTGCGTCTTAAAGACAATGTGGACGATATGGAACAAGAGATCGCAGCACTCAGACACGAGGTAGCAAAAGCCAGAAGTACCCATTCCGTTGCACCCGACAAAGCGCTTGTCACGAAGAAATCGGTGTATGAGATGGTGATTTTTAAAGATTAATCCCTTGGCATGTGCCAAGAGATTTGCTAGATTTACTCTTGCAACCTTTTTATTTTAGCTCCCACATTCTCTAGTTTTTTCTCCAAAGAATCATACCCGCGGTCAAGATGGTAGATACGGTGGACGTTGGTGATTCCATCGGCGACCAAAGCCGCAAGCACGAGTGCGCTCGAAGCGCGCAGATCGGTTGCCATGACATCGGTGCCGCTGAGTTTTGTTTTGCCCACTACGGTCGCAATATTGCCGCTTAGGGTGATGTTTGCGCCCATACGCTGAAGCTCGCTCACATGCATAAAACGGTTTTCAAAGAGACGCTCTTCTATAATAGAAGTGCCGTTTGCTTGTGTGGCAAGTGCCAAAAATTGTGCTTGCATATCGGTCGGAAATCCCGGATACTCTTGGGTGATGATCTTGATCGGCTTTAAAGTTTTAGCAGGGTGGATCGTCATCGTTTGGGGGGCAATGGAAAATTTGCACCCCATCTCTTCGAGTTTTGCTATCACCGCGCCCAAGTGGGACGGTTCGACGTTTTCAAGCGTCAAAGTAGATTTGGTAATCGCCGCGGCACACAGATAGGTTCCCGCTTCGATACGGTCGGGGATGATGCTAAACTCGTCGATGTCGATAAGTTTGCCGTTTGTGCCGTGGATTTTTAGCGAAGCACTGCCGATCCCCTCGATTTTTACCCCGTTTGCGTTTAAAATTTCGCAGAGTTGCACCACTTCCGGTTCGCGTGCGGCGTTGGTGATGGTGGTAACCCCTTTTGCCAAAGCTGCCGCCATGACGATGTTGGCGGTTCCCGTAACGGTGATTTTATCAAAAATGATATCGCACCCTTTTAAGCCTTTAGGGGCATTTGCTTGTACGTACCCTGCTTCTATGTTTATCTTGGCTCCCATTTGCTCTAGTGCTTTAAGATGCAGATCGATCGGGCGCTGCCCAATGGCACATCCCCCCGGAAGCGATACTTCACAGTGTCCAAAGCGCGAAAGGATGGGACCGAGTACCAAAATAGAAGCGCGCATCGTTTTGACGATGTCGTAGGTTGCTTTGGTTTGGGTGAGGGTCGATGTATCGACTTCCATCGCATCGTTTTGCATCTCGCAGGTTGCACCGAGGTTTGAGAGAAGTTTCAAAAGGGTTTTGATGTCGGCGACTTGAGGGAGATTTTTGATTTTGACTTTGTTTTTTGCAAGGATAGTCATCGCTATAAGAGGAAGCGAAGCGTTTTTTGCACCTGAAATTTTGATCGTTCCGTTGAGGGATTTAACCCCTTTTATTTGTAAGTAATCCATCGGTCTCTTTGCAATATAATATTGGTAGTTAAA
Source organism: Sulfurimonadaceae bacterium (assembly GCA_028685945.1). GTDB lineage: Bacteria > Campylobacterota > Campylobacteria > Campylobacterales > Sulfurimonadaceae > Sulfurimonas. The sequence continues at coordinate 7,300 of JAQUCZ010000012.1, forward strand.
TTTTAGTTTAAGTGGCGCCATTATATCTTTTTTCTATGGGAATTGGGATATAATCGCATACAATAGGCATTTTTTTCGTCAATTATATGAGGAAGCATCATGAGTTCAGCTTTAGACAGATTAAAAAACTTGACCAATAAAATCTCGAGTTATGAGTTGGCAAGGAAGAATAATTTAGAAATTTTAAAAAATCTCTACGGCGAAATCGGGATCGACAAAAAAGTGGAAAGTTTCGAGAAACTTTTTGCATTTAAAGCGGTCAACCTCTCGGGTGCATCTTTGAACAAAGAGAACCTCGGCGAGGTAAAAGAGGGGAAATATTTACAAATCTTAGCGATCGGCTACGATAAAAATGCCGTGATTAAAGCATCGAATATCTCTTTGGGGTACTACGGCAGGGCGCAGAACGTCGATGAGGTACTTAAAAATAAAGTGATTGAATTTGTTTTGCGCTATAGATTCGAGAAAAGTTTTATGACGTTGGAGCATTACCACGAGATGCTTGAGGGGTTTAAGCCCGAAAATGTTTAAGTTTTATTTTTTGCTTTGGGCGAGGTGGGCATTTTTTGTGACTCTTTACAGCTCTGTGAGCGCCGTAATTCTGGCTTTGTTTTTTACGTTGGGGAGTTATTTGTATCAGGGGGCTCCGCAGATAGATGTGCAGATAAAAGAGGCGCTTTGGAGCGTTTTTTTCTTTTGGCTCGGCGTGGCATGGAGCGTTAGCATCTTGGGAACACTCTTTTTTAGGCTTAAAACGATTTTTAATACTTGCATCGGTGGTTACAGGTTAAGGTTGCTCTCATGCCAAAGCGGCGAACCTTTGAAGGTTATAGGAGATAGAGATATCGTAAAAGTGTGGCGTAAATGGTTCATGCTGCTCTTATGGCTTGTTGCCGCGCTGTCGTTGTTTTTGGCTCTTTTCTTTTTTGTTTTTTATGACAAAGAGGGGGCTTTTGGATGGTTTAACATATACATGCTTTACGGGCTGATTCTCTTGGCGGGGTATCTCTCTTTTATGTTGCTTGGGAGTCTATGCAAAAAAGTGAGAACGCAGCGATGCTGATTTTTTTGGATCTCGAGACGACGGGGCTGGAAGAGGATGCAAAAATTTGTTCCGTCGGTCTTATCGGCGTAGAAACAGACGGAACGCTCCATGCCATGTACGAACTTCTCAACGAAGGCAAAAAGATCCCTCCTCAGGCGTCTGCCATCCATCATATCACAAACGAAATGGTGCGCGGCAAGCCGAAGTTGCTAGAGAGCGAAGTGTACGCTTTTTTGCAAAAACATAACTCTAAAACCACGACGATAGTTTCCCATAATGCTCCGTTTGATCTGCAAAAACTTATGGCATGCGGTTACGAGTTTGCAGGCGAGACGATCGACACGCTGCGCCTAACGCGCGCTCTTATTCCGGAATGTGAATTTTTCTCTTTGCAGTTTTTGCGTTACGAGCTGAAGCTGTACAAACAAGAGCCGTCCGAATGCTTGGCATGTGGCATGCAAGATGGTGTGACGCCGCACAACGCTTTGGGGGATGCTTTGGTGACGAAACTTTTGTACGAGTATCTTTTAGAAGACACATGCCATGAAAAAATGGTAACACTCTTGGAGCGGAAAATACTTTTGCATAAGCTTCCTTTCGGCAAATACCAAGGGCGCACCATCGAAGAGATAGCGGCGTACGATCGCGGCTATTTGGAGTGGATTTTGTCCAATATTCTGGATTTGGACGAGGATTTGCGCTATAGTATCGATTATCATTTAAAAGGGTAGAGATGAAGGTGGCAGTTGAATGTAAGTCTCCGTTGTTACAAAAATCTTTGGAGCTTTTTTTGGCAAAATATTTGTGTACGACAAAACATTGCGATATCGTTATACGCGATGAAAAAGTGCCCGGCGATGCACGTTCTTTTTATATTTCGAGTGAAAAAAGTGCCGATTTGGTTAAACCGTTTTCAAAATCGCAACTCATTTTGGCACTCGAAAACAGACTCAAAAACACTTCTCTAAGAGCTTCGCAAGAGGATGCGGCACAAGAGAAAACCGAACCGCTTAATTTCGATATCTTGGAAAAAAGAATCGAGTTTTTAACACGCGAATACCAACAAAATATTATCAATGCAGTGCGGGCGTTTTATGAAAAATAGCAATATAACAAAAAAAATCGTGGCGGGAAAATTTAAAGGCAAAACCCTTAAGCTCCCTTCAAAAGAGACCACGAGAAGCTCCAAAGGGATTGTTTTGGAATCGTTTTTTAATACGATCCAATTTGCGATTATCGATGCGACGTTCGTCGAAGTGTTTTCGGGAAGCGGTTCGATCGGTTTAGAAGCACTTAGCCGCGGAGCGCAAAAGATCGTTTTTATGGAAAAAGACAAAGAGGCGCTGAAGGTTTTAAAAGAGAATATAGCGCAAACCGATCCGAGCAGTTGCGAGGTTGTAGCGGGCGATAGCTTTGTAAATATCGCTTCGGTGGTCGCAACGCTTAAACGAGAGGGGAGAGAGGCGTTTTTTTATATCGACCCTCCTTTTAGCATCCGCGAAGGGATGGAGGATATTTACGAGAAGATGATAGCAATGATCGCTTCGCTCCCAAAAGAGGCGGTAAAAATGATCGTGTTAGAGCATATGAGCGGCTTGGAACTGCCCAAAGAGATCGCCGTTTTTAGCAAGAAAAAATCGAAAAAATTCGGAAATACGAGTCTGACCTACTACCTAAGCGAAGAGATGGAATAAGAATTGCTTTTTCCTTGCAAGACGTCAAGGAATCGCAATGAAAAAACTACTACTTCTTTTTTTGGTATCGACAACCATTTATGCTACAAAAATCACCGACGTGGCGAATATAGTCGGTGTCCGCGACAACCAGATTATAGGCTACTCCCTCGTGGTGGGTCTTAAAAAAACGGGGGACGGAACCACTTCGCAATTCACGCTTCAATCGATCTCGAACATGCTTCGCGCCATGAATATCGATATGCTTCCCCAAGACATTAAATCAAAAAACGTTGCCGCGGTCGTGGTAACTGCAAACCTCAAACCTTTTGCAAGACAAGGGGACAAGTTCAACGTCGTCGTTTCATCGATCGGGGATGCGAAATCTCTGGAGGGGGGAACCCTGCTTATGACGCCGCTTAAAGGGGTGGACGGTAAGATTTACGCTTTGGCGCAGGGGAGTATCAGTATCGGGGGGAAAAACGAAAAAGGCGCGGGAAGCGAATCGCACCCTACAACGGGGCTCGTGTATGACGGCGGTTTGGTAGAGCGCGAGATCAACATCGATCTTTACAACCAAGAGTTTGCGACCCTCTCTTTAAAAGAATCCAATTTTAACAACTCCGTAAACGTCCAAAAAGCGATCAACGGTTTTTATGCTTCGCAAATTGCCGTTGCGATCGATCCTAGAACCGTACGCCTTAAACGCCCGCAAGATAAATCTATGGTGGAGTTTTTGGCGGAGGTGCAGCAGATCGATATCGACTACAAACCAAAAAGCAAAATCGTTATCAACGAAAGAACGGGAACGATCATTGCAGGGGTCGATATTTTCGTCAAACCCATCGTGATGACCCACGGCGACATTACGATCAAGATTAAAGAGCAAGAGATACCGCAACAGCCGGCAGGTTCTATGGTGGTGGATCAAGAAACGGTAATAGGTCTTAACGAAAACGAGCTCTATACAAAAGAGGGCACTACGACGGTGGCAAATCTGGTGCGCTCTTTGCAAAAGCTGGGTGCTACCCCCAAAGATATTATTTCTATTTTAGAGGCGATGAAGAGTGCGGGAAGCATCTCGGCCGATCTGGAGGTGATCTAATGAGCTTATACGGCGGTATCTCTTCGGGGGTAGAAACGGCGATGCTTGCACAACAGCATCAGGTTCCAAAGATCGATCCCAAAGCTGAAAATAAAGCCCTGCGTGAACAAACCGATGCTTTTGAATCGGTGATCCTTAAAATGCTTTTGGACAACGCGATGAAAGACGAGAAAAATCTTTTCTCGCAACAAAACGATCCGGGAGACAAAATCTATAAGTCGATGTACCGGGACGAGCTTGCAAAGGTGAGTGCGGGAGGATTTGGATTTTCTCAGATGTTGTATGAGTATTTGAGCCAAAAAGTTTAATCTATTCTCGCAATGTGCCGATATGGTGCTAACAAAACTCGTTGCGAGTTGGAGGATAGAAAATGGTATCAAATATAAACGGTTCGAGTGTCCGCAGTGCTTACGCAAATAGTTTCGCGGAGCCTAAAGAGACTCAAAAATCGGAAGTAAAAGCAAATATATCAAAACAAGGTGATATGAGCAAGATTGAAAAGATCAAAGAGTCTTTGCAAAACGGTGAGTATCGGATCGACCTACATGCCTTGTCCGAAAAGATAGCGGACGAGTTGCTCTAGGGGTTTATTACATAAACAGGAGTTGGGGATGTTGTCTCATCATTTACAAAGTGCACTTAGCGATCTTAGAGATATTATTCGTATCACGAAAGAGGATATTGCAGATATTAAAGAAGCAAAACACGACTCTCAGTTTGAGAGACTCTCGCTAAAAGATGAGAAGATAAAAAGTTTTGAAGCAAAAAAAGCGATGATCGATCATGCCATATCTGTTTTAATGAGCACAAACCCCCAAAAAGAACTTCCGGAACTTCTCAACGAAGAGCAACACCGCGCTTTGGACGAATTGCGAAACGATCTTAGCGAACTCAGAGAGATCAATAAAGAGTATGCCAAATTGGTGCTTACCGTCAGTAATCTATATAACGCATTTTTGGAAAAATTGGTTCCGACCGAGATGCAGGGGTATAACAAAGTCGCATCGAAGAACCCCTCGATTTTAGAAGTGAGGGTGTAAGATGGCTTCTATATTCAATGCATTACATATCGGTTATTCGGGGCTAAATGCCGCACAGGTAGGGATCAACACCACCAGCCACAATATCTCTAACGCCGAGAGCGAGGGGTATACAAGACAGCGCGTCGTAACCGCTGCGGCTACTCCGATCGCGATGTATCCGGGGCAGGTCGGCAACGGTGTGCAGGTAACGGAGATAAAGCGCGTATTCGATAACTTCGTATATGACCGTTATACGAGCATCTCTTCCGATAAAGAGTTTAGCGATTACGAAAAAAGAAAACTCGAAGAGCTCTCCACCTATTTTCCCGAGGTGGACGGCGTAGGGATCAAGACCGACCTTCAAGAGTACTACAATATGTGGCAAAGTTTTGCGGACAATCCCGACAACGATGCGATCAAACTTGCTCTTGCGGAACAGACGCAAACCCTTTCGCAAAATATCGGTTACACCCAAACGAAGATGCTCAAACTCCAGTCGCAGATAAACGACGAACTCAAAGTTGCCGTCGATGAGGTGAACAGACTTGCCAAAGAGCTTGCAGACCTCAATATCTCTATCGATACCGCCGAAGCGGGCGGTGCGAACGAGGCAAACGACCTTCGCGACAAAAGAAATTCGATAGAGTTGACGTTGGCAAAACTGATCGGTGCCGAAGCGCTTTCGGGGCAGTTGCAATCGAACACGCAAATTGACAGCCAGTCGAATACGAAAACGGGAAGCTACACCCTCAGTATCAATGGCTTTAATATAGTTGACGGCAATACATTCCACCCTTTGCATATCTCTAGCGAAAACAACCCAAACGGTTTTTACGAAATCTCTTTTGAGCGACAAGACGGCGTGCTTGTACCGATGGAGGAGTCCCTTAATAAAGGAAAAG
>JAQUCZ010000199.1 GCA_028685945.1 Sulfurimonadaceae bacterium
TTATGCTCACCGCCCATACCGATACGCCGTTTTTGATCGAAGCGGCGGCGCTGAAACTTACATGCTACCTTACAAAACCGATCACCCGCAAAGCGCTGCAAGAGGCGTTGCACTCCGCGGTAGAGGAGCTAAAACAATTTGAAGTCAAACCCCTTGTGCGTGTGGCATTTGCCCAAAATTGGAGTTGGGACAAGCAAAGGGAGGAGCTTTTTTATTTCGATCAAACCGTTTCGCTTACCAAAAAAGAGCAAAAGCTGCTGGCACTTTTGTTCTCAAGCGTGACTCGGACGTTTACCTACGATGAGATATTCGATTACGTGTGGGGGTACGATCAGATAGGAACACTCGATGCCCTGAAATCTCTCGTCAAAGGGCTTCGCAAAAAAATCCCCAAAGATACGGTGCACAACGTATTCGGGATAGGCTATAAAATACAAATGTGATATAAATAACGCTTATCTACTAAAATCCCACCACAATAACACTTCTTAAAACTACAATTTCTCATTATTTTTATGATAAGGGGAAAATGTGAAAAGAAGTTTTATCGCCGCGATCGTTTTGGGGCTCGCGTCATCTTCGCTTTGCGCCTTGACGCTCGAAGAGAGCGTCAAAGAGGTGCTAGGTACTAATCCTATCGTACAGGAGCGGTTGAAAAATTATCGTGCAACACAGCAAGATATGAATATTGCCGAGTCGGAGTATTACCCAAGACTCGATTTTCGTGCAACGGCAGGCTACAACAACGTCGGGGAGATCAAAGATCAGCGTTTTGACGACAGAAACTTTGATTACACGAACTATGAAACCTCTCTAACTCTTACGCAAAACCTTTTTGACGGTTTTGGAACGATGTACAAGGTAGATTACCAAGAAGCGCGCATTTTGGCAGCTGCATACAACTACCTCGAAAAAGCAAACGACGTTGCGTTTCAGATGAGCAGCGCCTATATCAACGTGCTTAAAGCACACGAACTGCTCCAAACGGCAAAAGAGAACGTTGCAATCAACGAATCTATTTTCGCCAAGGTTAAAGAGCTTTACGATTCGGGGCTTACGACCGATTCGGAAGTGAAAAAGATCCAAGCCTCCCTCTCTTTGGCAAAATCAAACCTTACGGTACAAAAAAACAACACCAAAGACGCAGAATACACGTTCCGCCGTGTTTTGGGGCGCATGCCAAATAGCGCAAATATGCAAAAACCGACTCTCGATGCAGCGATGCCCGAGAGTATCGAGCGTGCGGCAATGTATGCCATCGAGCATAACCCTTCGCTTTTGGTGAGCAACTACAACATCAAAGGTGCGCAGGCACTTTATAAACAAAGACAAAAAGAGTACTACCCAAAAATCGATCTGGAAGTTTCTCAGTTTTTAAACGACGTCAGCCGCGTGGGCAACGGGTTTGACCAGCCCGATGACAGATTCCGCGCGCGTATCGTGCTTAGTTACAACCTTTTTAAAGGGGGTGCGGATGTTGCCGACGTGCAAAAACACTTAAGCACTATCAACCAAGAGGTGGAGATCAAAAGAGATTTGAAACGTCAGGTGATCGAGTCTTTGGATTTTTCATGGAACGCCTACGAGATGATCGAATTGCAGCTTAAAGATTTGCGCGAATACAAAGAGTTTGCGGAGATTACGCTTGAGCTGAACCAAGACGAGTACGATTTGGGGCGCAGAACGCTTCTTGACCTTCTTTCGGCGCAAAACGACGTTATCAACGCACGCACCCAGATTATCAGTGCCGAATACGACTACCTTTTTGCAAAATACAGAATTTTGGATGCGATGGGGCTTTTGGTGATGGCGCTTACCAACGAGGAAGCGGAATATCTTAACAAAGTGAACCTCTCTACGAATGAAGATGCACACGAGATATTAGACACCCTTCCCGTGCAGCTTGATGTCGACAACGACATGATCGCCGACGATATCGACCTGTGCGACAACTCTTTGGCAGGGAACAACATCATGCCCTACGGATGTAAAAAGATCGCCCAAGACAGCGACAAAGACGGCGTACCCGATGCAAAAGACGCGTGTGAAAACACGCCTCTCGGAGTAAAAGTTTCCCCTAACGGATGCCGCTTAGATAGTGATATGGACGGAGTGTTCGACGAAGAGGATCAATGTGCAAATACCCCGCTTGAATACACGGTGGATCTGCAAGGGTGCCCCGTAGCGATGACGCTGCATATCAATTTTGAGTCGGGAAGCACGGCGCTGCCGCAGGTTTCGCTCAAAGAGGTCGATCGATTCGTTACTTTTATGCAAAACAATCCCGAGTATAAAGCGCATATCATAGGGCATACCGACGACGTAGGCGCGGCACATGCCAACAAAGAGCTCTCTCAAAAACGTGCACTTTCGGTGCGTAATTATGTTGCTTCGGCGGTCGATGCGGCACGTCTTAGCAGCGAAGGGCGCGGTGAAGAGGAACCGATGGTAGAGAACGATACACCCGAAAATAGATACCTAAACAGACGCGTTGCGATCGAACTTGCAAGAGGAGAAACAAAATGAGAAAACTAACCCTATCTTTAGCCCTTGCGGCGGCTCTTTTTGGAAGTACGTACGAGTATCCCTATAGTGTAGCAGCGCAGGATCAAAACGCAACGGCGCAAGAGAGAGATTTTTTTATGTACGGGGATTTTGAAGAGATTCTCCGTTTTGCACCCCTTTATGTAGAGGAGGGTGCGATTGCCGAGGATTCGCAAGAGACCTACGATGCGATCGTGAAAAAGATCAAAGAGCTTCAAGAGGGCACGACACCTTTTTACGTGACGCTTCTAGGGCATAGCGATACTTCGACCGACGATGCCGACGAAAAAAGCGTCGATTCATCGACCTATGCCAACGCGATCCAAAACCTCTTTAGATACGAACTCGATTCCAACGAGAGCTTACAAAAAAGCGGCGAGTATGTAGAGAACCTTAAAAAGAGACTCGCCGAGGATGCCATAGAGGAGAAAAATCTCGTACTTGAGCATCGCGGCGGTTTAGAGAACTTGTTTACGCAAACATACGATGATGGCAGAGAGGAGAACAACCGCGTTATGGTTGCGATCTATACCGCCAAAGCGGAAGATATCGACAGTGACGGCGA
>JAQUCZ010000200.1 GCA_028685945.1 Sulfurimonadaceae bacterium
AGATCAACTCTCTGCGATAGAAAAAGATTCCAAAAAGCACGGCACTACCGGGAAAATCGATTTGGCACTTCTTGTCGACGGGCTTGCAAGCGAAAGAGAGCAAGGCATCACCATCGACGTGGCATATAGATTTTTCTCTACCGATAAAAGAAAATTCATTATCGCGGACACTCCGGGACACGAACAATACACAAGAAACATGGCTACGGGCGCAAGCACGGCAGATGTAGCTATCATACTTATCGATGCTAGACAAGGAGTGCTTACCCAAACAAAAAGACACTCTTTTATCACAAGCTTGCTCGGTATAAAAAATATCATCGTAGCTATTAACAAGATGGATTTGGTAGATTTTTCACAAGAGCGCTACAACGAGATAGTGAAACAATACAAAGAGGAAGTTCTGAACAAACTATCGACTGACGACAACAGACTAACGACAACCTACATCCCAATTTCGGCACTTGATGGAGACAACATCGTTACTATCAGCGAAAAATCTTCATGGTATAAAGGGCTTCCGCTTATGGAACTCTTAGATACCGTAGATATCCATAAACAAGAGAGTGCTTCTTTTAGATTGCCCGTGCAGTACGTTAACAGACCGCACCTCAATTTTCGAGGTTTTTGCGGCACGATTGCAAGCGGTTCAATCACGGTAGGAGAGAGCATTACGGTGTTACCGTCCAAAAAAAGCTCAAAAGTAAAATCAATCGTATCCAATGACATAAAAGAGCTACGTCCGAAAAATAAAGACGAATCTGTAGAAACTATCCAAAGTGCTTTTGCTCCTATGGCAACGACCATCACTTTGGAGGACGAGATCGATATAAGTCGTGGTGATATGATAGTAAAAACCTCCGATATCCCGCAAGTATCCAATCAACTCTCTACGATGATCGTATGGATGCATGAAACTCCTATGAACGTCCACACAAGCTACATCATCAAACGAGCTACATCCGTCATCAACGGAACTTTCAAATCCATAGAGTATAAAAAAGACGTCAATACGTTTGAAAAGTTACAAGCGGACAAACTTGAACTCAACGACATTGCCGAATGTACTTTAAAATTAGACCGCCAAATAGCCGTAGACCCGTATGAAACAAACCGTTACACGGGAAGCTTCATCGTTATCGATAGATATACGAATGAAACGGTCGGTGCGGGGATGATACTCAAGTCGATAGCCGATGACCAATCGCTACCTAATACTAAAGAGTATACGGATGCCGAAAGAGCCTTAAACGAGTATATCCGCACCCATTATCCCGAATGGGAATGTAAGGCTCTATGAAACTTTTTATAGCCCTTACGCTTTTACTTCTGCTAGGGTTGCTTATCCGTAATAAACACAAGCCGGCGCTCCTTTTCGGAGGGCTTGCGACTTTGTATTACGTAATGGATTTTATTACTTTTAAAGAGTGGAGTGCAAGTTACCTCAACTCTTCTTTACTGATCTTGATCCTTCTTTTGCTTGTATCTTTGGCATTAGAGAAAACAATACTCGTAGAATACTTTTCTAAATGGATCATAACCGATCGTTATCGTTCCTCCCTCTTGAAGCTCGGTTTAGTTACCGCGGCATTTTCCGCATTTTTAAACAATACCGCCGTGGTTGCCACGCTTATGGGAGCCCTACAAAAAAACAAACATCACATGCCATCAAAACTGCTGATCCCGCTCTCCTATTTCGCCCTTTTTGGGGGCACCATGACCTTGGTAGGCACCTCGACGAATCTTATCGTCAACTCTTTTGTGATCGAAAACGGATTAGAAAGCTTGAAAATGTTTGATTTTTTCTTCGTCGGTGCTTGTATTACCTTTTTCGGTATCACCGCCCTTTTACTCGTCCATCCCCTGCTCCCCGCGTATAAGGCTTCAGATGAAAAAATCGAAGAACATCTCATAGAAGCAAAAGTGTTACCGACAAGCTCTCTAGTGGGTAAAAGTATCAAAACCAACAAACTCAGAAACCTCGAATACCTTTTTTTGTTAGAGATACAAAGGGGCGAAAAAACCATATCCCCCGTAACGCCCGATGAAACCATAGAAACAGGCGATCGACTTGTTTTTAGCGGAGATTTGCAGCATATAGAAGTGCTCAAACAATTTGACGGCTTACTCTTGGGCGGCGACGTCGATGTTATAAAACTTCATCTTGTCGATACCATTATTACACCCGAATCAAGCCTTATCGGTCAAAAAGTCAAAGAGGCAAACTTCCGCTCCAAATTCGACGCCGCCATCGTCTCGTTCAAAAGAGGATCGCAAAACATCTCTAAAATCGGAGAAGCCGAACTCCAAGCAGGCGACAGGCTTGTTTTGGCAGTGGGCAATGATTTTGAGCACAGAGACAATCTTGCGAAAAATTTCTATCTTTTTTCTAATATTCAAACAAACCAAAAATTCGATCCTATGAAAAGTTTTTTTATTATCGCCTCTTTTTTAGGGGTGATTCTTTTGAGCGCATTAGGGGTTGTATCTCTTCTTAAAGCGCTTATCGTTTTATTGGTTGGTTTTCTTGCCTTTAAAGTCTTACGTATTCAAGACCTAAAACGGCGTTTTCCGTATGAGATTATGATTATCGTCGGCTCTTCATTGGCAATTTCCAAAGTAATGATCAGCAGCGGACTGGGGCACGATCTCGCTTCTTTCATCATCCAAAGCTTTGGCATGTACGGTGTTTACGGCAGTTTTATAGGTGTTTATTTGGTAACTCTTTTACTCACGGAACTCATCACGAACAATGCCGCGGCGGCACTGAGTTTTCCCGTAGCTTTTGCAACGGCTCTTGCCTTGGGGGTCAGCCCCCTACCGTTTATTTTTGCGGTGGCATTCGGTGCGAGTGCAAGTTTTATGATCCCCTACGGGTATCAGACCAACCTTATGGTGAGCTCGGTAGGAAACTATAAAACGACCGATTTTTTAAAAATAGGCTGGATTATTTCTCTCGTCTACTCGTCGATAGTGCTTATAGCGGTGCCGATATTTTTCCCTTTTTAACAAAAACAATAAGGAACATCTATGGAGCAAAACAACATCGTTTGGCATGCAACCCACATAACCAAAGCGGAACGCGCACGACTAAAAA
>JAQUCZ010000201.1:0-1545 GCA_028685945.1 Sulfurimonadaceae bacterium
GGAAAAAATCGTCGCTTTTTTTATAAGTATTTCTTAAAAAACTTCTGGCAAATTTTGCTAAGATTGCCCTGCATTACAGAAGCAAACTGAAAAAATATTAGAAACATAAAAGCTTAATAATTTGGAATTTCTTCTATGCATAGAGACAGTTACAAATATAATACTTTTTAGAGAAAAAGTATTGTTATATTTACAAACATGTACTATACTATGTACATATGAATCAAGAGAGGGGATGTTATGCATGCTATTACATACACTTCATTACGTGCTAATCTGGCAAAAACTATAGATGGCATAGTGAATGATCATGTTCCGGTGTTGGTAACACGCCAAAAAGGTGGTAACGCAATTCTGATTTCAGAAGAAGATTATCGTTCTTTTGAAGAAACGGCTTATTTGATGCAAAGCATAACAAATGCCTCGCGTCTGAATGAGTCAATTGAACAACTCAGAAGCGGCAATGGAGAAACCAAGACATTGATTGAAGAATGATTCTTAAATTTTCAGATCATGCTTGGGCAGACTATCTTTACTGGCAACAACAAGACAAAAAAGTTCTTAAACGCATTAACGAACTTATAAAAGAAATTCAAAGAGATCCATTCAAAGGTAAAGGTGATCCTGAGCCGTTAAAATATAATTGGAGTGGATTTTGGTCACGAAGAATTAACAAAGAGCACAGGTTAGTGTATGCCGTTGAAAATGACGAGGTTTTGATTGCGCAGTGCCGCTATCACTACTAAAAGTAAATAATTCTATCAGATGTAGCTCATTATAGAGGTTAGCCTCCGATGTTTGCGATATCTTTATGGGTAGCGGGAACAAAAAGGGTAGCGCCGAGCTGAAGCGGACGGATCGTTTTCATAAGGAGGATTATAGCCGTATTTTTGTAGAATCACCGCCATGAAAACACTTCTTTTATTTTTACTACTCACCCTCGGTTTTGCCGAAGAACTCCCGCTAGAAGGGCTTGAGCGTGCCAGCGCGCAAGAGCAACGCGACGCATGCCAAGAGGCAAAAAACATCGCCCGCGCAAACTACGACATCGTCGAGCTTAACGTCGGGTGTACTTGCGAGAAATCAAGCCCCCACCTTTGGACATGCTTCGTAGGTTTTACCCACATGCCAAAGAAAGACTAAGCCAAACTCTCTAAAGGCAGCGGCACACCCTCGCGGATATCGACGCGAAACCACCCTGCTATCGAATAGCGCTTGGCATGTGCAACAAGCACCTCGTGGGGAAATTTCTCGCTCAAAAATACCGCCAGCGTATCGGCGCAAGGGGGCACCTTTGCGATGAAATTTTGCGCTTCATCGTAGAGTACAAGCTCTCCGCCGTCACTCTCTTTCCACTCTTCGTTGAGATAATACACCACCGTCACGACGCGGTTTTTGGAGTTTTTAAACGCATCGAAATGGGTTTCGTAAAAATCCCCTTTTTCGTACAACGCAAAATGCGCCTCGAAATAACTAAGCCCCAAAAAGAGTTCGCGGTTTAAATAGAGCCGCAAACCTTCGGTAAAATCGAGAAATTCGCTTTGT
>JAQUCZ010000201.1:1645-3083 GCA_028685945.1 Sulfurimonadaceae bacterium
TTTGATTTGATGTCGATAATCTCCATGTTTCCGCCGTCCATAATGAGGAATTGGCGGATGTTTTCATCGATGATCGCATCGACCGCTTTGATTTTTTGTACCAGCGTCATCTCTTCAAAATTACCCGCTGCACCCGCTTCGGCGGCTTTTTTCATCTTCTCTTCGTCCATCTCGCGGCGCGTGTCGCGTAAAATATCTACCAAATACCACTCGCGCGCTTCATGCCCGCCCGGTTTGATACAGCTTTTACAAAAGCCGCCCGCTTTGGTGTAGTCGGTGATCTGCTCAACGGTTTTAAGGTCGTTTAGTCTGATAACCTCGCGGAGCGTTCCGAGGCTCACGCGCGCACATTCACACACGATGATCTCCTCTTCAAAACTTTCGGGATCAACCCCTTTGTACAGCCCCGCCGCTTTTTTGATAACGTCGTACGCCATAACCGAACAGTGCATTTTTTGCGGCGGTACGGCAGGTGTTTCAGGGTCGTCGCGAAGCGCGAACTCTACGTCGATGTTTGTGATCTTCACCGCTTCATCGACCGTTTTACCGATACAAAGTTCCGTCATAACGTCACTTGAGGCGATCGCTGTACCGCATCCGAAACTTTTAAATTTGGAGTTGACGATCACGTCCGTTTTTGGGTCGATCTCCCAGTAAAGGCGCACCGCATCCCCGCAGCTCTCCGCACCGAAATCCGCCACGATAAGCTTGTTGCCGTGTGCCGCTGCTTCCTCTTCGGTGATCTCCCCTTGGTGTTTGGGGTTGTTCATCAAAGTCGTTACTTTATTTGAATAGGCATCCCATAAAGAAGCGCCCAATAAGTCATTCTTTGCCATCTTTTTTCCTTTAATTTATTTCTTCTCTTCTACTCCGAAGGAGTTAGCTTTAGTCGCCTACAGAAAAAAATTTAGCTTTTTTCTGCATCGTGTTTTAACACAGAAGCGGCGCAAGCGGAGCAAAAGGGACTTGTTCCTTTTGCGGACTCATCAAATGAACGGGCGCCATCATCACCTAGTGATGATGGTGTAATTCACATTCTTTCACTTCCCCGCCGGGTGTCGGTTTTACTTTCGCATACGAACTCGAAATAGCGCGTAAACGCTCTACCGCTTTTTTAAAGTGCGCTATCGTGTAGTCAACCTCTGCATCTGTCGTAAAACGGCTTAAACTCAAGCGAATCCCCGTGTGGGCAAGCTCGTGGTCGGCTCCGATAGCAAGCATTACCGTGTTGGCTTCAAGATCGGCACTCGCACAGGCGCTCCCCGTAGAGGCACCGATGGCACCGTTGTTAAGATCCCAAAGCATCCCTTCCCCCTCGACTCCTCGGATAGAGATGAGGATGGTGTTTGGGGTGCGGTGTTCACGCTTTCCGACTACGAAAGTATCGGGGAGTTCCAAAAGGGCATCTTCTAATCTATCGCGTTTTGCGCGGATAGAA
>JAQUCZ010000202.1 GCA_028685945.1 Sulfurimonadaceae bacterium
GTAAAACTATGATCGCCCCCCTCTTCGACATACTGCAACGCACCCTCTAATTTGGCAACCGCATAGCTATAATCAAGCACTTCATCCCCCTTTTGCACCAAAAGCATAAAGTCTTTCGGGTTCTCGATTTTTACGTCAAGCTCTTGAAGCATCGCCAAATAGCTTTCGTTCCACGCAAAACGGCTGCCGTCGTAGTAGTTGACACCTTCATCTATCGCGCGTTTAAGGGTTTCGTAGGGCTGCACCGCGGGGTTGATGAGGACGGCTTTGAGATGATATTTACATGCCAAGAAAATGGAGAAATACCCGCCCATAGAAGAACCGACGAGTACCACTTTCTCACCCAAAAAGAGATACGACTCTATCAACTCTTCAAGCGTTTTTATTGCCAAAAGGGGAATATATGACAAAGAGGGAGCAATGAAGTTGATCTTTTGTTCTTTAAAAAAGGAGCGAAATTGCTTCGCCTTTTTCCCCTCACCGTTGCCGCCGAAACCGTGAATATACACTACCGTCATGCCACACACCCCCTAATCAATACTGCTAAAACAGTTTTTGCCGTTTACTTTTGCTTTGTAAAGCGCTTTATCGGCACGGATGATGGTGGCATGTATATCCTCGCCCTCTTGGTACACCGTTACGCCGAAACTGCACGTAATCTGTTTTACCTCTTCAAACGGATGGGCGGCAACTTTTTTACGCAACAGTTCGATCACCCCCTCGAGCACCTCGACAGACTCGGTCATGATAAGAAGCATAAACTCCTCCCCGCCCCAACGGATCAGCACGTCCGATTTGCGGATATTTTTTTTGATCAGCTTCACGAGTTCTATTAAAACATTGTCGCCGCAGCTGTGCCCGTAGGTATCGTTGACCTTTTTAAAGTCGTCTATGTCAAAAATCACCACGCCGAGATAGAGATTTTTACTTTTTGCTTCAAGTTTGAGCAGCTCTATGTTTTTATCGAAATACTCTCTATTGTACGCACCCGTAAGCTTATCCCGTTTGACACGCTCTTTAAGGGAAAACTGCTCCAAAATAGTATCGCTTATGTCGGAAAAAGAGATGATATACTCTTCGTTAAAGCGGCTGATCAAAACACTAAAAAGATGTTTATTCCCTGCCGCATCGCTCATGGCTACGATACGCTCTTTTGGCGGTAATGCCCCGATCGCTTCCACCCAAAGGTCGGGGTTCTCTATTTTTTTCAGATGAAATACCTGTGCGTACTCTTCAAACCTCTCGCATATACATTTATGTTTTTGTTTAAATGCTTCAAAACTCTCAAATCCGAAAAAATCGAGAAGCTGTTTGTTGGCGTCGATCGCTTCGACGCCGTTTGTGATAAGCACGATCTCTTTTTGAAAGTCGAAAATGTTGCGGGTTTTGGTTAAGAGATATTCAAACGTTCTCTTGCTTGAAAACTCTTTATAAACATACAGCATAATGAGCGTGATAATCACAAAACCGCTAAAGAGGAAAATGACGTAGTTGCTTGTAAGAGTATGGAACCCCTCCTCGTTTTTTTGTACTACCAAAAGCGCGGAAACGTCTTCGCTCAAAAGGTTTTTAATAGGCAAAAAGGTGAAAATCGTATTTGAACCCTCGACAACGAACGAAAAAACCTCTTTTTCTTTGATTGCATCTTCGATTTGGCGGCTTTTTCCATGCAAAAGCGCACTATCTATATGTTGGAGTCTCTCTTCCAAAAGAGTTTTGATCGTACGTTCGTAATAAAAACTCTCCAACTCGCTCGCTTCATAGTGCTGTTGCTGCTCCTCTTTGTAATTTTTGGCGTTGACATCTTGTTTGCTTAACAAAAAACCTGCTTTTGTATCTTTGTTTTGCAAAAAATGCTGCAAGATTGCGTAGC
This sequence comes from Sulfurimonadaceae bacterium, assembly GCA_028685945.1. Classification (GTDB taxonomy): domain Bacteria; phylum Campylobacterota; class Campylobacteria; order Campylobacterales; family Sulfurimonadaceae; genus Sulfurimonas. The sequence continues at coordinate 1,874 of JAQUCZ010000202.1, forward strand.
TGCTAAAAGAGGTCTCGACACTCCCCAAATGCTCTCTCGAACCGTTTGGAAGTACACGCTCAAGCGGGAAAAGGTAACGAAACCCGTTGTAGATTTTCCCCTCTTCGTACCCCGCTATCTCGGAGTGGGTTTTGTTCACATAGACAACGCTTTTGCGCACGCTGCTTAGATCGTCGCCGAAAAGTTGCGGTCTGTGAAAACGGAGAAAACTCTCGTTGTTGCGCAGGTGAAAATGGAGCTGGCGCAAATCTTTTTGGCGGTAAAATTCGTAATCTTTTTGCAAAAGTTTATAAAGGGCAAAACGGGCGGCATTCTTGGCATCGTCATCTGCGTACGCCTCGTGGATCAGCTCTAGAACCTGCGGTTTGTTGATAACTACTTCAAAAAGAGTTTTGGCATTGGTATAAAAATGTTCCAACGCCGTTTTATACTCTTTTTCTACAAGAGAAGCATCTCTTTGCAGAAAATCTTTTCGCGCGTTTTCATAGGTAAATTTTGAAAGAAGATAGTACCCACCCATTAAAAACAGATAGATGCAAATATACAGAACAAGCTCTTTTTTACCGGCTTTTTGGGGTTCGCTTTTCTCTTTGTTGGCGACAAGGTACAGTACAAAAGCGATAAAAATAATAAACACCGTCACGATGAAGTTAACATTGAGACGAACATTCTCCGCCGCGATGAAATCGATCTCGTTGAGAGGTTTAAACATCAAAAAATCTGCCATAGGATGTCCGTCGAAATCGCTTAAGGAGTAGTTGACTACCAAATACCCGCCCTCTTCGTCAACGACGTAGTTGCTTGTTTTGCTTACAAGGTTTTCAAGCCCTTTTTTTTTGGCGTAATCGATAATTTTTTGATCGGCATTGATATTGGCAACATAGTTTTTACCCACAAATTTTTGCGTAAAAGGGCTGAGTATTTTTTCGGAGTATTTTGCATCGACGACGATAAGGGGCGCATACCCTTTTGCTTTGATATTTTCGGCAATCGAATTAAAATGGGAGATAAATTCGATTATCCCTAGAAAATTCTCTTGATGATCGAACAACGGCACCATAGCCTTAAAACTCATATCGTAAAGCCCGACGCTAATAAGGCTCATGATCTCTTTGGTGTAGATCAGTTTCTGCACTTCGGGGCGAATATCCGCTACGAGATCATCGTTTCTCGTCGTCCAACTACGTACGATACTTTTCCCCTCGGCAT
>JAQUCZ010000013.1 GCA_028685945.1 Sulfurimonadaceae bacterium
ATCGTCGCCTATGCGTATGATCTGTTCTTGGCATAAAGTGCTGCACTTACCCTCGCACTTAGAGCACTCTCGGGCAAAAACAGCCTCATCGATATAATAAGGGGGTCGTACGATTCTCTCTTCTTTGGGCTTTGAATCTTTAAAAGCCAAAGAAAGAAAGCTAAAAAGCTCTCTTCTTTGCATCTTTAGTGCTGCCCCGCATCACCCAAGCTTCCTGCTTTGGAATCGCTGTTTTGAAGATCGTCCTCCGTTACAAACGAAACATCCCCTACCGTATCAAGCCCTCTTAAAAGGCGATCACCGTCCCATGCAGATTTATCGTCTCCTTCGGGTGCGACATATTCGGGCTCAAAAGTGTTTTCTACAAGCTGTCCATCGCTTTGCGGCGCATGGCATTGGGAACAGTTAAATCTCGCTCCCGCCAAAGTTTCTTGTTTTTTAATCGAAACCTCGTTTTTCATATTGTCGATCGTTTTAACGAATTTTTCACCCTGAAGCAACTGATGCTGCGGTCTGAAGTTCGTATAATGCGAAGACGGGATCGGAGTGGCTCCTACATCTGCCGCAATCTCAACGGAGTGGCAATCTATACACTGGTTGTTGTTGATCGTAATAGGCAGCATCCCCTCCGTACTATGGGGAATCATCGGAGGTGCATCTTGAAAAGCACGCTTAAACTTGTGCCCGCTTCCCGGATCGGTTTGCGAGTAATTCGTTTTCGTGCTTGAGACGTTATGCTCATCTTCGATGCTCGTTTTTCTAAGACCCAGCTCGTCTTCGGAAATACTCGGAACGGGGACATGCGTTTGAGCATGAGCCTCGGGCTCCACTTGGCTTGTTTCGTTACAGCCTACAAAAAGGAGTGCAGTCGTTGCAGCTCCAAGCGCTATGATACTTAATGTTTTCATACTATTCTCCCTTACTTTGAGTATTACCTAAGTAATTTCTAATTGAGAAGTTGAGTGCATCATCTTCACAAACTTCCACGCATCTGCCGCAATTCGTACACTCCCCATCAAGCACCTGAAGAGATTCTTTTCCCACCATAAAGAGCACCTGATGTTCGGGGCACACCTGTTTACACTTCATACAAAGCGTACATTTCTCTTCGCTGTGTCTCACGCGAATGAAACTGTAGCGTCCGAGCAAAGAGTAAAACCCGCCAAGCGGACAAAGATGCCCACACCACCCGTTTTTTAACACAAAGAGATCGAACAAGAAAATAACCGCTACGGCCGCCCAGCCAAACCCCATGCCAAAGATAATCCCTCTATGCAGCATCGAAATAGGCGAAACAAATTCAAACGCCGCAACTCCCAAAAAGAGAGAGAGGATAAAACTCAAACCTAAAATCCAGTAGCGCATCTTTCTTGTAGCCGGCTGTTTGTCTTGAATACGGTTAATCTCAAGTTTTTCGCGCAAAAATGCCGCAAAATCGGTAACCATATTCATAGGGCACACCCAACTACAAAACGCTCTTCCCCCGATAACGAAGTAAAAGAGCGTTATAATCAAAGCTCCGACAAGTAAATTCGTAGCAACCAATCCCCCCGCTGCAAATAGTTGTAATGTCGCGTACGGATCGCTTAAGGGAATAGTATCAAGCACCAAAGAGGAGCTAAGATTCCCCTGAAGCACATGCCAGCCCCATGCGTTGGCGCCGAAATAAAGCACCAGCAAAGAAACCTGCGTTATTCTGCGTAGGAGCAAAAATCTATAATGTTTGAAAAAACTACTCATAGAGATCCTCCATGTCGGTGTTGAGCGAATCGATGGCACTCTCTTTACTTAATTCGGTCGTCGTCGTTTTTGCCGTGGCGTTTTCGAGCCGTTTTTCATCCGCTTTGTCCCACCCTTTGATGTAGTAGTCACCCGCTCTTCCCAAGGCAACTTCGCGCGGTAAAACAAAGATAGAAGCTTTTTCCGTTACGCAGGCTTTTTCGCATAAGCCGCATCCGGTACACACGTCGCTATCGACGACGGGCTTCATAAAAGCATGTTTGCCCGTTCGCTCGTTTTTAGAGTATTCGATGGTGATGGCACTTCCTAAAAGGGGACATGCTCTATAGCAAGCATCGCATTGGATACCCCAGTATGCGATACAGTTTTTAGAATCGACTACCGCTACACCCATATCCGCCAAATTGATGTTGCGTTTTCCCTCAAACGTAACACTCTCCTCTTTAAGCGCACCCGTCGGGCATACGGGAACGCACGGAATATCGGGACACATATAGCACGGAACTTCCCTAGGGGTAAAATAGGGCGTTCCAAGCGGTTTATTATCACCCGGTTTAGCAAGAACAAGCGTATCAAAAGGGCAAGCTTCCACGCAAAGTCCACATTTAATACAGGTTTTAAGAAAATCTTTCTCGGCAAGTGCGCCCGGCGGACGAAGCACGAGAGATGAAGCACTCACTTCATCGACATAGGCACTCCATACAAACCCGCCGAGTGCACCTAATCCTAGACCCCTCGCCATAGAAAGGATAAACTTCCTTCTATCGCTCAGAGGTTCTTTTTTCGATTTAGGTTGCATTGTAATCACACTTTATTTTGGTTTCGTTACGCTTTGTAAATTTTAACGGCGCATTTTTTATAGTCGGTTTGTCCCGATTGCGGACACGTTGCATCCAAACAAACTTTATTGATAAATACTTTTTCGTCAAACCAAGGCACAAAAACCAAACCGCGGCTCGGTCTATTTCTTCCTCGTGTCTCGACACGCGCTTTTACTCGTCCGCGGCGCGATTCAACCCAGCATAACTCCCCTTGTTTAACGTCGTATTTTTTTGCATCTTCGGGGTGCATATAACAGAGCGCTTCGGGAACCGCACGGTAAAGCTCAGGCACACGCATCGTCATAGTTCCCGAGTGCCAGTGCTCAAGCACGCGCCCCGTTGAAAGCCATACGGGATACTCGGTATCTGGCATCTCCGGCGGGTCCATATAAGGGCGTGCAAATATTTTGGCTTTGTTTTCCAAGCTTTTTTTCTCTGCGTTTTTCACACCCGTTAAATCTCCGAACGGAAGCGCTTTGGCAAGTGTTCCGTAAAACGCATGGGAGTTGTCCGTTCCCGCTTTTTTGACCGCTTTGGCAGCGTAAGGATCGTACTGTACGTTAAATCTCCACTGCGTCTCTTTCCCGTCTACGACCGGCCATTTCAAACCGCGCACTTTGTGATAAACGTCAAACGGCGCAAGGTCGTGCCCGTGTCCGCGGGTAAATGCCGCATACTCTTCAAAGAGATACTTTTGGATAAAAAATCCGTACCCTTTCCACGGTTTGCCATCAGAACCGATAACGTTTCTTCTGTCCCCGTATCCGTCGGTGTTGTCGTACCCTTTTTGGATAGGATCGTTTTGATCGAGTTTGTACGATTTTGCGACTTCATTGGCAAAAAGAATCTCGTACATCGTCGTATCTTCCGAATAACCCATTTTTTTGGCGGCTGCTATCACGTTTGGAAGTTTCTCTTTTCTAGGACCGCTCGGCGCCCACTCGCCCCATACGTCTTTAACCGTAAAACGTTTGGAAAGCTCTACCCATTGCCACGTATCGCTCATCGCATCCCCTACGGGAACGACTTGTTGTCTCCAATGCTGCGTACGTCTTTCCGCATTTCCGTAAGCTCCCCATTTCTCATAAATCATGGCGCTCGGCAAAATAAGGTCGGATACCTTTGCGCTAATCCCCGGATATCCGTCGGAAGTTACGATAAAGTTATCCATTTCACGGGCAGCTTTGATCCAGTGTGTCGCACTTGCGGTATCTTGATAAGGGTTACAAACATTCACCCAAGCAAATTTAATAAGCCCGTCCTCTATATCACGATGGATTCTCATGATATCTTGCTTTCCTACGGGGTTGATCGTACCGTTTGGAACCATCCATTTTTTCTCGGCAATCTCTCTATGAAGAGGATTGTCAACCATCATATCCGCAGGTAAGCGGTGCGTGAACGTCCCTACCTCGCGCGCAGTCCCGCACGCTGAAGGTTGTCCCGTAAGGGAAAACGCCCCGCTTCCGGGTTTTGCTTGTTTGTTGAGTAAAAAGTGAACGTTGTAGGAGAGGGTATTTACCCATGTTCCGCGCGTATGTTGGTTCATACCCATCGTCCAGAAACTCACCACTTTTCTATCTTTTTCGATATAGTAGCTTGCAAGCGTTTTGAGTTTTTCTTTGAACTCCTCAAGCGGCTCGTCAGGATTTCCTTTTGAGATGGTTGCTACGTAATCAAGCGTATAAGGCTCAAGGAATTTTTTATACTCCTCAAACGAAATCTCCCAGTGTGCCAAACCTACGTTTTTATTCACCATCATATCGCCCTCTTTATAGCCGTAAGGCTTTAAGGCAGGGGCTTCTTTTGCGGAGACCACTTTTTGCATCTCTTTAGAGACGATCTCCATCTCTTTATCGGTATATTTACCCTCTTTGATCGATTTTTCATCACTGCGTCTCATACCGTAACCGATATTTACGGGGCTTGCACAGAAGATAATGTGACGTTTGATAAAGTCCCAATCGATCGCTTCGGGATGGTTGTAAACAATCTCGTGCGCAATATAGTTCCAAAGTGCCAAGTCCGTATTGGGGGAGAAGATAATCTCGATATCCGCCAAATCCGACGTTCTGTGTCTATACGTAGAGATGTTGACCACTTTGACGCGTTCGGGATCGGAGAGTTTTCTGTCTGTTACGCGCGACCATAAAATCGGGTGCATCTCCGCCATATTTGAACCCCACGAAACGACCGTATCGGTTAATTCGATATCGTCGTAACAGCCCGAAGGCTCATCGATACCGAACGTTTGGTAAAAACCGACAACCGCCGAAGCCATACAGTGACGTGCGTTTGGATCAAACGCGTTGGAGCGGAATCCCCCTTTCATCATCTTTTGTGCGGCATACCCCTCCATAACGGTGTATTGCCCCGATGCAAAAACGCCTATCGCCTCGGGACCGCCTGATTTGAGTGCTTTTTTGATATGGATCTCCATCTCGTCAAACGCTCTTTGCCAAGAAACGGGAGCGAATTTTCCGTTTTTATCGAATTTTCCGTTGTTGTCTACACGCAAGAGAGGTTGTGTCAACCTGTCTGCTCCGTACATGATTTTTGCATTAAAATACCCTTTAATACAATTCAAACCTCTATTGACGGGCGCGGCAGGGTCACCTTTGACGGCTACGATCTTTCCGTTTTTCGTTGCCATCATAATCCCGCAACCCGTACCGCAGAAACGACAAGCCGCTTTATCCCATCTCCAACCTGCTTCGGCGTCCTCCGCTTGCGCTTGGACACTACTAGGCACGCTCATACCGATGGCAGCCGCTGCTGAAGCTGCTGCTGAACTTTTGAGAAACTCTCTTCGTGAAAGTGACATGACTCCTCCTTGTATGCATTAATTATGGGGTCATTCTAACACGAATAATTTTTTTATGATTTGACTTAAGTCAAGCGAATAACGCTTAGATTAAGATTTATTTAATTTAAATAACGATGATAAGGGGAATTGAAGCGTGATTGTTTTTTTAGAATTTGTTATCGGAATAACGAAAAAAATCATTCAAGCAGTAGAGATTTTTTATTTTTTTGCTAAAGGAGGATTTACATGGAGCTATGAGTCTCTACTGCTTGAATCATCCACCTTTTTGCAAAGGTGGAAAAAAGGGGAGCTACTTTTTAGAAATATACTCCGCAAGTGCTTTGATCTGAGCGTCGTCAAAATTTTTCATTTGATTTTTCATAAGCCCTTTTTGCGCCCCGCCGTAGGTACCGTCTTGGTACCCTTTCATCGAAGCGACAAGCTCATCGACACCCATGTCTTTAATAATTTTGCTTTTCCCCAAGGCTACTTTTTCGCCGTTTGCACCGTGGCATGTGACACATTTGGCATACAAAGCCGCACCCTCTTGTGCATACGCACAACTTGAAAACATCGTGCTTAGCGCAAGAACATTGAGAAGGAACTTTTTCATTTTTTATCCTTATTCGTGGTATGAAAAAATTATACAAGCTTGGTAGATTTTTTGTTTTGACTTAGGTCAAGCTCTGAGGGTTGCAAAAGATTCGATCCATGCGAAACTGCGCATAGTCTCCTCTTCTATGTCCCCTATGGTCGCCACATTCGAGCGCACGGGCTGGACGTAATACTCTTTTTTATAACCGGCTTTAGAAAGTTTTTCGTACATGCCAAGAAGCTTCTCTTTTGGTATAAGGCGGCTATGGTAGGTTGTTCTCACCTCAAAATCTATGCCGCTTCGTGCCAACAAACGGTACGACTCCCAAAAAAGCTCTTCATCGGAATCTTCCAGCCCTTTATAATCAAGCGCAACATACTCCAAAAGCGAAGCATCAAGAAGCTTTTGAAGCACCCTAGGGCGGGTTGCGTTGGTATCGAGTTTTATCTTAAAACCTGTCTTCTTTATCTTCGCGGCAAATGCTTCGATGTGGGAATAGAGCGTCGCTTCCCCTCCGCTGAGCACCACCCCCTCCAAAAGCCCTTTTCTTTTTTCTAAAAACGCTAATGCCTCTTGCTGCGATATCTTGGCATGTGAGAAAACGATCTCGGGGTTGTAGCAGTAACTACACCGAAGATTGCATCCTGCAAACCAAAAAATAGCCGCAGGCACGCCGCGAAAATCTAAAAGGGTGCAAGGGGTTATGTCATACAGAGCGTTCATGGAAATAGGTTCGCTCTTTATGCTCTTGCTTTTTGCCTATGTTAAAACTCTCGACGGGTCTGTGATACCCCATAACTCTCGTGTACACCACGCATTTTGTGCGTTTTTCTTTATTCTGTTCTAAAATCGTATCTCTTTTCATTGTTCGCTCCTTTGGGATATTTATGCCGGTTTTTTTTCGTATGCCGCAACGATTGCATCGTCGCATTTGGGGCAGTAGTCGTGCTCTCCGTTGAGATAACCGTGTTTCGGACACACCGAAAAGAGGGGAGTCACCGTGATATAGGGGAGTTTAAACTTCGTAAGAACGTTTTTTACCATTCTGCGACACGCCTCTGCATCGGTTATTTTTTCGTGCATATACAGATGTAAAACGGTTCCTCCCGTGTACCTTGTTTGGAGTTCGTCTTGCAACTCCAAAGCCAAAAAAGGATCGCTCGTATAATCGACGGGAAGCTGCGAACTGTTCGTATAGTAGATATCCTCGCCGCTGCCTGCTTGAAGAATATCGCCAAAGCGTTTTTTGTCCTCTTTGGCAAAACGGTAGGTTGTCCCCTCTGCGGGGGTTGCTTCGAGATTATAAAGGTTCCCCGTGCTCTCTTGGAAGCTTTGGATCTTACGGCGCATAAACTCAAGTATCTCCAGTGCAAACTCTTGCCCTCGCTGCGAAGAAATATCATCGCGGTCATCGCTGAAGTTGCGTACCATCTCGTTCATGCCGTTTATTCCGATCGTGGAGAAATGGTTGCCAAACCCCTTGAGGTACCTTTTGGTATAAGGGTAAAGCCCCCTCTCAAACATCTCCTGAATAAAAACTCTTTTTTTCTCCAACGTCGATTGTGCCAACACCATCAACGCCTCAAGCCGTGCCTTCAAAGCGTTTTTATCCCCCTTGTAGAGATATCCGAGGCGTGGCATGTTGATGGTCACCACCCCTATGCTGCCCGTCATCTCCGCGCTTCCAAAAAGCCCGTTGCCCCGTCTGAGCAACTCTCTAAGATCCAACTGCAAGCGGCAACACATGCTACGCACCGCGCCCGGTTCGTAGGCGTGGGGATTTTTCACTTTGTTCCCCTGTGCATCTTGCATATACTGGCTTCCTATAAAATTTTGAAAGTAACTCGAACCTATTTTTGCCGTATTTTCAAATAAAATGTCGGTATTCTCCCCGTACCAATCGAAAGATTCGGTTATATTCACCGTAGGTATGGGAAACGTAAAAGGGGCGCCGTTTGCATCCCCTTCGGTCATCACCTCGTAGTACGCTTTGTTGATAAGATGCATCTCCGGCTGAAAATCTTGATAGGTCAGTTCCAAAAGATTCTTTTTCCCCTGCTTTGCAACCCTTTGCATATGCCGATCGTCTGCACACAGCGTCAAAAAAAGGTGGGCATCGTTCGCGGTCGGAAACTGCTGTGCAAGATCGTCGGGAACTACCCAGTCGAGCGTAATGTTGGTAAAGGGAGATTGCCCCCAGCGCGCAGGAACGTTTAGGTTGTAGATAAAACTGCGAACCGCTTTTTTTACCTCCGTATAGGAGAGCGCATCGGCAAAGACGTAGGGTGCCAAGTAGGTATCGAACGAGCTAAAAGCTTGGGCTCCCGCCCATTCCGATTGCAAAATACCCAAAAAATTTGCCATCTGCCCGAGTGCTTCGCGAAAATGTTTCGGCGGGGTACTCTCGATCCGCCCCCGTACACCGTTGAACCCTTCGTTTAAAAGCGCGCGCAAGCTCCATCCGGCACAGTAGCCGCTCAAACAATCCAAATCGTGGATATGGATCGACCCCTCGCGGTGTGCGGCACCCTCCTCTTTGGAATAGATCGTATCGAGCCAAAAATTGGCAATCACCTTGCCCGCCAAATTATTCACCAGCCCCGCGTTGGAATAGCTCGTGTTGGCGTTGGCATGGATGCGCCAGTCACTTTTGTCTATGTACTCCAAAACGCTCTGTGTGGAGTTGATGCAGGTCGTATCCTCGCTTTGCTCTAAAATATGCTCTTTTTGCATAACAACACCTTTGTGCGATGCAACGGCCCAAAGAGAAGAAAAATGGGGAGCACCGCAATTTCTTTAAAATAAATTACGGCGTTCATTCTAGGGGAATTTTAAAAAAATAGTTTTGACCTATATCAAAACTATGGCATGTAACAGTTTTACGAACAGCTTTTAAATTTTTGTGCCTCTTGAAGATTGCGTTTGAGCTTGTTGAGTCTGTTTGCCGTTTGGTGCAGCTCTTCGGTGAGCTGGATCATCATATCTTCGCTTTGCTCCATCAGTGCTTCCGCTTCGGGCGACGAAGCGATCATAGAGGATGCGTACGCTTCGCTTTTTTCTACCGCTTCGCTTGCACTTTGGAGCGTTTCCTCGACATTTTTTAAAAAATAATCGATATGACTACATGCGATTTCAAGCTCGTTGCCGCTTGCTACTACGACGTTTTGCGCACCGCTGATCGTTCGCGAATGTGCCAAAAACGTATCGAAATTCTCTTGGATTTTTAGCACCGTACGCGCCATATAAAGGATAATAAAAAACGAAAGCACGCTCAAAGCGATCTGAATTTTGTACGCCGTAAGACGTTTTTGCATCATATGCTCTTCGTACTGATCGACGGCATCATCCATCAGCTCCAATGTTTTGGTTCCGTTGTTGTAGATCATTTTCAGATCCTCGAGATTGTTGTCCCCCGTGAGGTAACGATCGATCAGCCGCTCCATCTCATCCCAGTGGCGTTTGACCTCTTGCATCGTCTCCTCTATATCCATATTTGAAAACTGCCGAAACCCGGAATCTTGCATACGCAAAAGGGCAAAGTTTCGGTTAAACGCTTCTCTGGCATGTTGGAGCCTCTCGTAGGCTCCCTCTTCGTTGACCAAAAGCCTATGGAGTTCAAGTACCGTTTTTTGAGAGAGCATCCGCTCCTTCCCTGCGATATTGATAAGTTTTGCATCGTTTTTTTGGTCGTAATTGAGCCAAATATTTACCGCTATAATCGTGATAAGATTCAAAGAGAGTACCAAGACTATCCATTTGATTTTTGTAGAGATCGAGTGCACTTAGACTCCTTCTTTAAAATACTTTGCCAACTCTTGGGGGGCGAGTACGACCGTTTGGTGGTTTCTCTCTTCAATCACCCCTTTGCGCAAAAACTTTGCCAAAACTCTCGAAAGGGTGGCGGGCTGGATGTTCAGCCTGTAGGAAACCTCGGTTTTTTTCAAACCGTTGTAGAGTTCAAGATGGTCGTGCAACATCTTTGCAACCCGTGCGGTGACGTCGTAAATCATCCCCATATTTACCGTACACTCCATCATCTGCTTTTGTTCCGCCAAAAGATTTACAAGATTGATAAGCAGCGCATTGTCGCTCTTTACGATCTGTTTAAACAAACCAAGATCAAGGGAAAGCACTTCGCTCGGCGCTATAAACTCTATATTGCTGTAACAGCTGATTGCATCGCAATGGAGCGAACCGATATTGGTGATAAGCGCTTCGTTTTTAAGGGTGTACAAAAACACCTCGTTATCGAACCGATCCACTTTATAAAATTTTACCTCACCGCTCATTAGAAAGAAGACTCTTTGCAGATCATCCTCTTCGTACGCCAAAATCTCCGACGCTCCGTAGCGTTTGAGCTTCGCATCTTTTTCAAGTTCAAGAAGCTTTTGCGGTGCAACGTTCTCAAAAAAATGGAGTTTTGAAACCAATCCCATCGAAACCCTTTCGGCAATTTTATCGCTTAGTGTAACTAAAAAATATTTCTTCACCCTTGATACAAATTAAGATATCTCTTAGGCGTTTTGCTACGAAACCCTTTCGCCCCAGAGCAAAACAGGCGCAAATTTCCATGCCCAGCTTATGAAGAGGAGTACGAAAAGCGTTATGGAGAGATCAAAAAGCCAAAAAATGTTCATATCAAACGTAAAAGCAAGAGAGAAAAGCGCCCGCGCAATCACTACGAGATTAAGCAGATAAAAAAGTTTTACGGTGTAACCGTTGGCATGTGGCGGCTGACCGGAGTGCCCAAGAGCTACTCTCGTACCGAAGCCGATAAGCATTACCGTAACAAACCCAAGTGCAAAGAGGTGAAGTTGCAGCTGCATCGTCGCGGTATGAAAATAGATCCCGTACAATTCAAAAACAGCACCGAAGAGAAACGCAAAAACAAACCAAGCAAGCGCAATATGCAAAATTTTCAAAATGGCAGGAGCGTTTTTAAAATCTACATGCCATCGTAAAAACTCGTAAAGAACATAGCCGCCCAAAAGAAGATCGAGCGCGATGTTTAAAAACGGTGCAACTCCCAAAAGCAACACCTTAAGCGCCAAGCTTACAAATACGACGGGGGCAAAAAAGCTGTTTTTTGCAGCGTGCGAATGGCTAAAAAAAGGCACCATCCTCTGCGCGACGCTAAAAGTGACGTACACGAAATAGAGATAAAAAACGAAGCTACTCGGCGATGCTACGAAATTTGCAAAATACAAGGCGTACCATAAAAGCCCGATCCCTCCCGCATAAAACCCCAGCAGTATCCAAAACGGGTCTGCACGCACTGCGATGTTGGCATGTGTGTAGAGCTTTTGCAGCACGAAAAGCACCATGCCAAATGCACCGACAAGCGCAATAAAACTAAGCACAAAAAGCCAAAAAGAAAAAAGCGCACCGATATAAAACAAAACGGATGCACCGCAAGAGAGCGCCAAAAGTTTTAGGTAGTAGCTTTGTTTAATGGGTTCTTGCGCCGTAAAGCGCGGGTACGTGGTAAAAATAAACCCGACGAAAAAGTTTGTAAACACAAGGTAAAAGAGAGAAAAACCATGAAAATCCAACGGTTGCATCTCTAAAACCGCCACCCCTTTATAGGCTAATAAAAACAAAACCATAGAAATGAGAGCATTAAGCACTCCGAGCAAAAAGAATGGCTGATGCACCTGCGAGAAAAAATAAGCGTGTTTGCTTGAAAATGTCGGCATAATAAATATCCTTTTTTGCCACATTATAAGTAAAAAAAATCTTTGAGAGTTTGATATGTATCAACTTTTTAGTAGTTTTTTATCGACACTCCCGCATACCGACTGCATCGCTCGGTATGCGGATTAAGTGCTTAATTGTTCGGTATATTTTTGGTAACTTCAGACGTCTCTTTCTGAATTTTTTGTTTTGTGGCATGCGTATTTTGATTTGGCGTATTTTTGTTTGCTTCAAAACCCAACATCTCTTGGATCGAATCTCCTCCAAGCCCCGTAATCCCTAATTCGTGTAGTAGGTTATCAACTAAAGGTGATTGCATTTTATACTTTAATGCGTTATTTAAAATCTGATCCGGCAAACTCCCGACCTCTGCACTTGAAGAGACGCCCTGAGAAGTACCTCCGCCGCTACCGAATAATCCATCGGCTTGTAAGATTTTAATACTATCGATTTTTTCCATCGGTTTGACACTTTGCTCAATAATTTTTGGCAATTCAGCGATGAGTCTTAATTTGATTTGGTAGGCTATTTGTTCTGCAGAGAGTCTGTTTTCAGCTTCGTTAATCGACTCTTTACCTTTTGCTTCAACTGCATATTTTTTCTCATCGGCTTCGGCTACGATCATAATCGCATCGGCTTCCCCTTGAGCTTTGATTTTTGTAGAATCTGCAATATCTTGCGCGGCTTTTTTCTCCGCTTCTGCCCCGACTATAATAGCCACGGCTTCTCTTTGAGCTTTCTTTTCCGCTTCAACAATTTCAATGAGTTTATCTCTTTGCGCGATTGCTACTTCTCTTGCCGTAATAACGGCCTCTTCCTCCGTAACCGCCAATGCTCTTGCTTTGTCGGCTTTTGCTTTTGCATTCGATTCCTCTTCGGATTTGTTTGAAATAGCAATATCTTTTGCTATACGAACCTCTTCAAGCCTTTGCTCTTTTTGAATTCTTGTTTCTTCCGTTTGGCGCTCGTTTGTGATTCTCTCTCTATTTGTTTCTTCTCTCGCTTTAATTTTTGCATTTTCGGCATTTTTAAACTGTTCGGCTTCTTTTTCTGCCGTTTCTGCATCGAGTTCGGCTTTTCTTATTGCAATTTCTCTCTTTTGCTCAAGCTCGGCGTACTCTTCATCTTTTTCAATAGTTAACGACTGTCTCTTGGTATCAAGATTTTTCTTCTCAATTTCGACTTTGGTATCCT
>JAQUCZ010000203.1 GCA_028685945.1 Sulfurimonadaceae bacterium
GTATCTGCCAAGGGGGCAAGTTCAAACGTCTGTTTTTCGCGCCGTTTTTCGGGATCGTCAAACTTGAAACTAAAGTTTAAAATCGGGTTGATGTAGGCGTTGATAAAGTTGGTATCTTTGCGGTCATAAAGCTCCATCGTAATATAAAATACGTTGTTGCCCCGTTCGCTCTCCCCCGAAATACTGCGGCGGTACCCCGTGGTACAGGTGATCGATTTAAGAGAAAACTCCTCGCCGTGCTCCATCAGTTTTGCCACGGCTTCTTTGGATATCTCGTAGGTCTCCTCTATGGGGGTGTTGATGTCAAGCTTGCCCGAAACGTAGAGGTAGTTGCCGTCGTGGTTGGGGAAAAACTGGAACTTCATCGACGAAGCGACGAAAAAAGTAAACAGGGGAATCACCACCAAAAACAGCACCAAAAAGGTTTTTTTGTACTTGATATGAAACCCCAAAACTCTTCCGTAGAGCTCTTGAAACGGCGTCCAATCAACCATATTGCGCCCTTTTTTCAAAAACTCCTGCGCATGCAGAGGTAAAAAGAAAAACGACTCGATAAGCGACCCCATAAGGATCATCACCACGACGATGGGCACGAGAATCATAAAAAGCGCGATCTCCCCCTGCATCATAAACATAGGCAAAAACGCCGCGGCGGTGGTGAGGGTCGCAAGCGTTACGGGGAGTATCACCTCTTGTAAACCCAAAATCGCCGCACGGTAATTGTCCATCCCCTCGTCGATATGGCGTTGGATATTTTCGCTTACGACAATCGCATCGTCCACCACGATCCCGATAACGATCAGCGCGCCCAAAAGGGAGATGATATTGATCGAATACCCCATGTAATAGATAAACAAAAGCCCGATAATAAACGAAAACGGGATCCCCATCACCACGATAAACGCAATACGCAGATTGATAAGAACATACATCGAAACAAACACCAAAATCAACCCGAACATCAGGTTGGAGATAACGGTATTAAGCCGATCTTCGACGGGTTTGGAAGCATCTTGATAAAAATCGAAACTCACCCCCTCGTAGTTTTTCTCGATCGATTCGATGTAGCTTTGCAACTCTTTTGAAAGCTCGATCGCATTGCCGCTCTCCCCTTTGGAGATTACGAGCGAGAGGGTTTTTTTGTTGTTAAAAGTCGAAAGGGTGTCGTTTTGCGGGTAGTGCACCGCAACCTTGGCTATGTCGCCTAAGCGGATATATTTCTCATCTACGCTGATGATGCTCTCCATCCACTCCTGCGCATCGGTTTTGCCGTTGACGGTGGAGACGAACGCGTATTTGCCCCTCTCCTCGATATTTCCGACGGGAAAGACGTAGGAGAGGTTTGCCACGGCATTTGCGACGCTTGAGGGTTTAAGCCCGTAGGCTAAAACCGCTTGGGAATCGACGGAGATGAGCACCTCCTCCTCCGAATCTCCGCGGATAAACACCTCGCTGATGTTTTTAAAACGCGCGATTTTTGATTTGATCTCTTTGGCTATTTCGGTGAGTTCCCCTTGGGAGAGGGTATCCGAAGCCACCGAAAGGCGGATAAGGGGGCGGTTTTTATCCATAAGAGTCGCGACGGGTTCGACCATGTCGGTGGGGAGATACTGCTTTGAAGCCGCAACGGCGTCTTTTACTTTGTTAAGTACGTTGATGCGGTTGGCATGTTCGTCAAGAGTGAGCAAAATACCGAAGCTTGAGGGGGTGATGGTGGTTTCGGTTTTTTTGATACCGTTTAGGTTGCTTAGCGCATCCTCGATATCGCGCACCGCCATCTTGTCCATCGTCGTCGCACTCGCTCCCGCGTAGGAGCCGCTGACGGTAATTTTTTCAAGTTCCACATAGGGAAAAAGCTCTTTGGGGATATTAACATAAGCATGCACCCCGAGATAGAGTAAAAACGCCAAAATAGCGTAGTTAAGTCGTTTGTTTTGTATAAAATATTCTATAAATCTATCCATCGTTTCGCTTTTGTGTTTCGTTTATTTTTGAGGAGGTATTATAGCCAAGCGGGGGTTTATCTTTGCGCGCGCAAGAAGCGAGGTATGGCATGTAGATCACATGCCGTACACTTTTAACTTAAAAGCGATTTGATAACGTTGCTAACCACCTGGTGGAGGTTGTAATTGGCTATGGGAAAATCGAGATTTTCGTTCTCAAGGTTAACGCTGTAAAGGCTTAAATACGCCCCCAAAAGTTGTAAATCGATCGGCTTATAGCCTTGGCATGCGCCACTTTCAAGCTTTGTTCGCTCCAATACGCCGCTTTTGTTTGATTTTTGCAGGGTAAAGGCGAGCATTTTCAGGCTCACGAAATCGCTCCAGCGAAAAAAAAGCTCGGGGGTGAGAGCCTCTGCTTTTCTCCCTTCGGGGTCGAAGAGAAGCCCTGCTTTTTGCAGCGGCACGAGCACGCTCATAATCGCGCGGGTAAAGGGCACCACTTTTTCCGCCCAAAACGGCGATTCTTTGCGCTCAATAAGTTCGCGCTCCAAAATCGCAACGATCTCTTCGGTTGCACCTTGGGTAAAAAGGTCGTAATTTGCTTGTTTTATCATTTTTTATCCGTCAAGTTTTTGTAACATGATACCGATTTTGTATAATTTCATTTTTAAACAGGAGGATTATTTTGCAAATCAATAAAAGTTTTATAACCAATACCGCGGCACTTGCCCTTGTCGCCGCTTCTTTCGCCCTTTCCGGCACCCTTTCGCAGTTGTTTTTGTTCACGGGGCTTTTTGCCCTCTCGGGTGCACTGACCAATCAGCTTGCGATCCACATGCTCTTTGAGCGCGTCCCCCTTTTGTACGGTTCGGGGATCATCCCCGCGCGGTTTGAGAGTTTTAAGAGTGCGATCAAAGAGATGATGATGCACCAGTTTTTCACGCGCGAAAAACTCGATGCATTTTTTGCCAAAGAGGAGCAAAAGATCAACCTCGAACCCATCATAGAAAAAACCGACTTCTCTAGCGCATTCGAAGCACTCAGCAAAACGGTGATGGAGTCTTCGTTCGGCGGGATGCTCGGGATGTTCGGCGGGGAGAGTA
>JAQUCZ010000204.1 GCA_028685945.1 Sulfurimonadaceae bacterium
ACAAGGCATTTCCAAGAGAGGTTTGCTTCACCGTAGACGGCATTGAGAATATCGTGTGCATAGTAATCCCAAAGATGAAGTTTGAGGTTTTCAACGCCCGTATAGGTTGCAGAGATTACGGAAACACCAGAAGTATTTTGGTTCACTGCCCAAGTCCCCATGTTTGTAAACTCACCTTGATATTTTTCCGTATTTGCTCCGATGTAAGTGTATCCAGATGTTACACCTAAAAGACTTGTAACCGCTGTAGTATCGTACTGGTTCGCAAACGTTCCCGGTGCAAATTTCGTTACGTGTCCCGCGATCAACGTCGTATCGGGGATATCTTTGTTGATAAGAAGATATGCTTCAAAAAGGTTCGGCAGCATTCTCGCATCGTCGCTTCCCGCTAGAGGCGTATCAAGTTTTTGGCGCCCCCCTTTAAATACCGTGTTGGAGATGGCATATTGCACATACGCTTCCCCTAAAATCGAATAAGAAGAACCGTCGTTGGCAAGAAGAGAAGCGTTCGGCCCCATAACGTCTTTTTCAAGTCCGCTGAAAATACGGTTTGTCGTGTAAAACGCCGCTCCAAAATTCAGCCCCTCATACGCAGCCGTTTCAAATTTTAAATGACCGCCGATCGCCGTTGCGATTTGTCTGTCTGGTTTTGTATTGTCGTCACGATTGATGTGAAACATTCTAATCTGCCCGCTTGTTTTCCCCTCAGAAAACATCGTGCTTAAATCTTCAGCCCCTTGTACGTTTGCAGCACCCAAAAGAGCGGTGGCAAAAACACTTAACGCGATTTTTTTATTCATCTGTTATTCCCCTGTAATTTTTTTACACTCAAATGGTAAAAGAGAAACATAGCATGAACGTAGCAATAGAAAAAAATTATATTTCTTGAGGAAAAAAGAGGAGGGAGTGTGTAAAAATGTAACGCTACGAGGTGGGTTTGTCGATCATATACCCCATGCCGCGTACGTTTTGGATCACGTTTTCGTGCAAATACTTCTTTAAGCGGTTGATTTCTGCACGAATCGTAGCATTGTCGACCACCTGTTCATCCCACACGTAGGTGCGAAACTGCTCGAAATCGACCACCCTGCCGCGATTTCTCGCTAAAAGGTCGATGATCTGCGATTGCTTTTTGCTTAAAACCTGCGGGGTTGAGTTAAAAAGTAACGTCGAGTGCTCCTGATCGTAACTGTAGTTTTTAGAAAGACGCAGATGCACCCGCGGCACTTCGCACGAGAGGACGACGCGGTCTATTTTAAGGGCAAGCTCTTTAAGATGGAACGGTTTTTTTAAGTAATCGTAACACCCCAGTGCATAGGCGCGCGAAATATCTTCTATATCGACAAGGGCGCTGATGTAGATGGTTGGGATGTGGATTTTAAGTTCGTGAAGTTTTTCGAGCAACGTAAGCCCGTCGACGTTGGGGACGTTGATATCCAAGATACAAAGATCGTAGAGTTTTGTCTGCAACGCTTCGTAAACGCTTTGCCCCTCAAAGTAAGGGTCTACGCTGTGGTTGAGCGCTTCTAAATATTCGCAGATCGCTTCGCTGAGCATCACCTCGTCTTCTAAAAGAAGTATCTTCATTATTTTCCCATCATCTTGAATTTGTAGCTAAAAGTGTTTTTTCTCTCCGAAGAATCTAGCGCAATTGTAACACCTTCCTCTTGACAAAGAGATTTGACAAGCCCAAGCCCCAGTCCAAAACCCTCCACCCCTTTTGCTTCTCTGTAGTACGCTTCAAATATCTTCTCGCCGTCGTGTATCTCTTTGGAGCGGCTGCCGATGGCGAGTTGTAAAAACACCGTATCGGTATCGAGGGTGACTTCGATCGTCTCGTTTGGAAGGGTATACTTGATCGCGTTGGTGATGGTGTTGTCGATGATGCGTTGGAGCTTTGTTTCATTGAAATAGATATACGCCTCTTTTACCTTTGGCATGTAGCTAAAGTTAAGGCGCGACATCTGTGCCACTTCGCTGAAAAAGTCGATGCGCGAGGCTAAGAACGCTTCGAGGTCGATCGCGGCTTTGGGGTAGGGGACTTGGTCTTTTTTGACAAGGTAACTCAGATCGTCGTAGATGCTAAAGAGGTTTTTTACCGCGACCTCTATTTTGGAGATATGGCGCTCTTTTTCGTGCTTCATGTTGTAGAGTTCGATATTGGTGAGGATCACGCTTAGCGGGGTGTTGGTTTCGTGTACCGTGTAGCGCAAGAACTCTTTTTGTGCTTTGATGAGGTCGTCGCGCAGTTTTTGCTCTTTTAGAAGGTGGTCGTTGATCTCGAGGAGTTTTTTGGTTTTGTTGTACACCTGTTGCTCAAGCCCTTGGTTGAGCTCTCGGAGGATTCTTTTTTGTTCGGAGATGGTGCTTGACATCGAGTTGGCGTAGCTAACCATGGTTTTAAACTCGTGAAAAAAAAGTTTGTCGGGATCAAGCGTTGCCTTGGCATGTGCCGCTTTTTTAAAAAATTCAAGATACGCATTAATATCGCGCTGCAAAAGGGTATGGAAGATTTTGGAGATCCCGAACATAATCGCAAAGATGATGAAAGAGAGGGTTGCAATGGCGATCGTATTCTTTATAAGAAGGGTTTTGAGTTTTTGGCGGTTGCGTTCATGCTGCTGCTCGTAGTCGTACAAAGAGAGCTCTTCATAGGCACGTTGTTCGGTATGAAGCGCCTGCTCGTAATCGAAATAGTTCTCTTTAATAAGCAGATAGGCAAAGATAATGGTAAAAAGAAAAATAAAAAGGGTTGTAAAGATGTTTGCTTGGTTGATCGTTACCGATCGCAGTTTTGAGCCTAAACGCTCTTTAAAATTTGCAAGCGAAGTTAAAAACACTAAAAATTTTCCTTAAAACTAGGAGATGGAAAAAGGATTATAACCATATTGGGTTGAGAGAATTTAGAAATATTTATTATAATACGCAAAATTTTTACCAAGGGCAAAAGAATGTTTTTTAAAAAAGAACTCAAAGTATATAACCTAAGCCAAGAGGAGCTCAGCAAACTTCAATGGGCAAAAATCACCACGAACAAGGG
>JAQUCZ010000205.1 GCA_028685945.1 Sulfurimonadaceae bacterium
GCTGCATATGAGTGTATTGGCGCAAAAAGGGGTACGCCTTTTAAAAGAGGGGTTTGGCGCAAGCGGGGTGAATTTGGGGATGAATCTCGGGAGTGCAGGGGGCGCGGGGATCGCCGAGCATATCCATCTGCATCTCGTACCCAGATGGGAGCGCGATACGAACTTTATCACCGCCATAGGGCAAACGCGCGTGTATTCGACCGATTTTGAAAAGATATACAACAGAATCAAAGAGTTGGTTGCGGAGTATATTTAAAGAGGGTCGTAAAAGCTTGGCATGTGGGGCACATGCCAAAGAGAGATTGTTGAAAACTTTTTTGTTTCTCATCCCGTAGTTGGTACGGGATTAAAACAAGGGTTATTTTTTCAGCCAAAGCTCGCCGAAAACGGTATCGAGCGGGTAGCCCGCATGGAGCCATCCGCCTACGCCTCCGTGAAGAAATTTAACGTTTTTATAACCCAATTCCTGCATTGTTTTAGCGGCAAGTGCGGCACGTTTGCCCGAACAGCATACTACGACGATATTCGTGTTTTTATCGGGGATTTCCCCTTCGATTTTGTACTCCAAATAACCGCGCGTCATATACACTTTGTTAAACGACCAAATTTCGCCGTGGGAGTTTTCGTCGTTTTCACGGATATCGAGCTGGATAAAATCGGCGTCTTCGTCTATCATTTTGTGAAACTCTTTAGGGGAGAGCGAAGGTACGCTTTTTTGCGCTTTTTCAAGTATTTCGAGCGCTTTTGGCGTCATCGCTTTTGCGGCAAAAAGATCGACACTCAGCAAAGCGGCACCGAGAGTCAAAAGAAGAAAATGTTTTTTCATAAAAGTCCTTTTTTTAGGCGAATTCTAGCGCTTTTATGGTTTAAACAATCTTTAACGAAAAGGGTATTCGCGCATTGGATGATTTTTTTTAGTTTTAATGCGCCTTGGGTTATAATTTTGAAACTGATTCTACGCAGTTTCTTTAAGAAGAAGCGTAAAGTCAGTTTTTCTCCCGTATCGGGAAGATACGGGTAGCTTTAGGGGGTTGTAGGGACATTTGTCCCTGCCACTTTATGGGCTTTGCTCATAAAGTGTGTAACATCAGTTTTTAAAAAGGATAGTGGCATGGTAAGCGTTTTGATGGAGTTTAGTATGTTTCCCACGTCGGATGAGTGCCGTGAGGGTGCTTCGGTAGCAAAACAGGTGAGTAAAATCATCGATATGATAGATAAATCGGGTGTGGCATATAAACTCACGCCTATGGGTACGGTGGTAGAGACGGCAAGTATGCGCGAAGCTTTGGAGCTTGTAGAGCGTGCGTATGAACAGTTGGAGGGGTGTGAGCGAGTTTATTCGTGTTTGAAGTTCGATATTCGCAAAAACTGCGAAAACAGACTCGTTTCAAAGATAGATTCGGTGCAAAAGGTGCTAAAGCGTGAAGTGAATCACTAAAAGCGGTTTACTTTTTATCCTCTTTTTTAGCGCGCAAAACAAAGAAAAATACTCCTGCAACAACGACTAAAACTAAAGTACGTATAGCTAATTCTAACGGGTCCGTAGTGTCCGGCATGGTAAACCTTTGATAGATGATTTGTAAAGGGTGGATGGGGTAGAGGGATTCGAACCCCCGGATGACTGGACCAAAACCAGTTGCCTTACCGCTTGGCGATACCCCAGTTGATTGTTATGTTTAAAAGAAAAAAGTTTGGTTGCGGAAGTTGGATTTGAACCAACGACCTTCGGGTTATGAGCCCGACGAGCTACCGAGCTGCTCTATTCCGCGATCAAAATAAAAAAAGGGTGGATGGGGTAGAGGGATTCGAACCCCCGGATGACTGGACCAAAACCAGTTGCCTTACCGCTTGGCGATACCCCAATGGGTGCACAAACTATTTGGTTGCGGAAATAGGATTTGAACCTATGACCTTCGGGTTATGAGCCCGACGAGCTACCGAGCTGCTCTATTCCGCGATCTCTGTATTGTTTGTGGAGCGAAATTATAGGAAAAAAGTTCATTTTTGTCAAGCTATTTTGATGCAATTTTTCAATATACGTCAAAATGTTAAGATTTAGACTAGATTTAAACCTTCTTTTACTATAATCAAAACAAATTTTTCACAAAGAGAATCAATGACACCTATACAAAGATTTTTAGAAGCTATCGATGAGATCAAAAAAGGGAACATGGTTATCATGATAGACGACGAAGACAGAGAAAACGAGGGGGATCTCGTCTATGCGTCTGCTTTTTCAACCCCTGCGCACGTGAATTTTATGGCAAAACATGCCAGAGGGCTTATCTGCGTTGCCATCAGCAAAACCATCGCAACCCGCCTGCAACTTAACCCTATGGTAAGCTCCAACACCTCCTCTTACGAGACCGCTTTTACCGTTTCGGTCGATGCAAAAAGCGCTACTACGGGGATCTCTGCCGCCGAGCGCGACACGACGATCAAGATTTTGGCAAACCCCATCAGCCATGCCGACGAGCTTGTCAAACCGGGGCATATTTTCCCCCTTATCGCCAAAGACGGGGGCGTTTTGGTGCGTACGGGGCACACCGAAGGTTCGGTAGATTTATGCCGCTTGGCGGGGCTGAGCGAATCGGCGGTTATTTGCGAGATCATCAAAGAAGACGGCACGATGGCGCGCCGCGACGATTTGGATATTTTCGGCGAGGCGCACAATCTTAAAACCGTATTTATCTCCGATTTGGTCGAGTACAGGCTGGCAAACGAGAGACTCGTAAACGAAACAAACGTCGAAGATATGGAGTTTTTCGGCGTGAAAGTGAAAAAACACACATTCCTCGACCACGACAAAGTAGAGCACACCGCCATCGTTTTTTATAAAGCGGGAGAGGTCGCAAACGTGCGCGTGCACAACATTATTTCGGACATTGACCTGCTTTTGAATCAGGAAAAATATAAAAACCTTATCAATTCCATCGAATACCTCAAACAAAACAGCGGGGTTTTGGTGTTTATCAACAAACCAAACCACAGCGACAACGCGGCGATGAAAGAGTTCGGTATAGG
>JAQUCZ010000206.1 GCA_028685945.1 Sulfurimonadaceae bacterium
GCTCGTAGGTCGTACCTATCTCGTTATCGACAAGCTCTATTTTTGCTCCCAAAGGTGCGACGATTTCGAGTTCGTCGTTTGGCAGGGTTTTGTATTTGCACATAAAATACTCCCCGTTTTCCTGCACCTCGCCGCATACCTGATGGGTGCCTAACTGCATCGTAAAATCAAGGCTTTGGGTATCGTGCTTTTCAAACGGGCGGGAGACGAGGTAGGCGTCGGTGTAACCGCGATTTTGGAGTGATTCGAGTTCGTACCGGTATTTTTGCGTATCTTCGATGCCGTTGTAATAATCATCGATCGCCATGCGGTATGCCTTTGCGGTGACCGCGGCATAGTAAGAAGTCTTGGTGCGCCCTTCGATTTTAAGCGAGTCGATCACTCCCGTGTCTAAAATCTCTTTGACGTGCGAGGCGAGATTGAGGTCTTTGGAATTCATAATATAGGTACCGATCCCCTCCTCCTCTTCGAGTTTGAAAAGGGTTCCCGTTTCGGGGTTCGCGGCGTAGATTTCATACGGAAACCTACAGTCGTTCGCGCAGCTTCCGCGGTTGGGTACGCGCCCGCTTTGGAGGGTAGAGATAAGGCAGCGCCCGCTGTAGGCAAAACACATCGAACCGTGTACAAACACCTCAAGCTCGAGGTCGGGAAGCTCTTTTTTGATCTCGGCGAGGTCTTTAAGCGATATTTCGCGCGCGGCGATAATGCGGCTTGCACCCATCTCGTAATACACCTTTGCATCGAGCACGTTTAAAACGTTTGCCTGTGTGGAGAGGTGCAGCGCCATATCGGGGACGAGTTCTTTGCAGAGTTTAAGCACTCCGGGGGTTGCGACGATGATCGCATCGGGTTTGAGCGCGGCGATCGCCAAGATATGTTTTTTTAAGAGGTTCAGCTGGGAGTTAAAAGGGAAACCGTTGATGGTCGCATAGACCTTTTTGCCCCGTGCATGGGCGTATGCGATCCCCTCGGCAAACTCCTCCATGCTAAACTCTTTGCCTGAGCGGATGCGGAGCGAGAAGTGGCTCACCCCTCCATAAACGGCATCGGCGCCGAAGTCGATGGCAATTTTAAGTTTTTCTAAGTTTCCTGCAGGGGAGAGAAGTTCTACTTTTTTCATGGTGTTTCGTGTCTCGTTTATATGGAAGTTTAAGGGTTAAAAAATTGCGTTATTGTAGCAAAGATGTGTTGGCATGCGGATTAAGAATTACAATTAGCACATGCCAAGAAAGAGGGTGGCATGTTGAGGCTAGAAGGGTTACCCTTTGCTTGCGAATTGCTCCAAAAGCGCTTCGATATCGTCGTTGGTTGCAAGTTCGTTGTGGGTGTCGCCCACGATATGCGTCGCAGAAGCGACACGTTTGTCGTCGTCGATTTTCCCTTCAAAGAGAGCGTTCATATATTTTGAAAGGGCGCGCATAACGTTGATAACACGCTCGATTTTTTGACGGTGGATATCTTGGTACTGCATAATATCCATCACGTTCATGATAGAATCGCCGCTGTGGTGGAAGGTTTCTAAAATGAGGTTGGCATCTTCGAGCGCGTTTTGGTTAAGCTCCAATGAAGTGCCGAACGCTTCGACGTTGGGGAATTTTTCATGGAGTTTAGTAAAAAGTTCTATGTTTTTTTCAAACGTCTCAACCACCCTTTGGAGGTTGTCCTCTTTCTCCATCAGATCGTTGCTGATCCCCTCGATAATATCGAAAATCTGGCTTGCTTTCTCCTCCCCTTCTTTGGTGACATCGTCAAGCTGATGCACCATTTTGTTCTCATCGGTTGCAGGGAGCGGCCAGTGGTGCGCAGTTTTTTCGCTGTATCCGGGAGGAAGATCGGAAATATCGTCTTTGTAACTATCCTCTTCTTGTGCCTCTTCCTCTTGCGGCATATCTTCGAAAGCGTCTAACTCGCCGTTCATCAAAGCATCTAGTTCTTCTTGGGTCATGAAAAATCTCCGTACGTAATCGGCTATACCAAATTAATTTATTCGCACTATAATATCATAAAAATATAAAAGACGGACTTCAAATGATAGTGGATCTACACAACCATACAAAGCTTTGCAACCACGCCCAAGGGGAGCTTTTTGAGTATGTCGAGCGTGCAATAGGGAATAAGACGCGCTATTTCGGTTTTGCCGATCATGCCCCGATGGACTTTGACCCCAAATACCGTATGAGTTTTGCGCAGATGGGGGAGTATGAGAGGGAAGTTTTAGAGCTAAAAGAGCATTATAAAGATACAATCGAAATCCTTTTGGGGTATGAGGTGGATTACCTTGAGGGGCATATGGACGAGAGGGTTTTACATGCCAAGGTCGACTATCTTATAGGAAGCGTGCACTTCATCGACGGCTGGGGATTTGACAACCCCGAATTTATAGGGCGCTACGAACATGAAGATATCGACGTGATCTGGAAGCAATATTTTGATGCTATCGAGAAAATGGCACAAACGAAGCTTTTTGATATAGTAGGGCATCTCGATCTTATCAAAGTGTTTAAGTACATGCCAAAGGGAGATATCGTAAAAATCGCCCAAAAAGCGCTGATAGCCATAAAAGAAGCCGATATGAGCTTAGAGGTCAATATGGCGGGCTACCGCAAACCTATCGGAGAACCTTACCCCTCTTTGGCGCTTTTGCAAGAAGCGTATAAACTCGGTATCCCCATCACACTCGCTTCCGATGCACACACCCCAGAACAAGTCGGCATGTTCGGCGAGGAAACGGTTGCATTTGTCAAAAGCGCGGGGTATAAGGAGTGTGTGTACTATAAAGAAAGAAAAAGGTATTTTGTAGAGATATAGTACCGCATGCCATGGCATGCGGTGTGGTTTTAGCTTTTCGTGTTGACAAGCCACATCGAAAATACGTTGAGGTAGTCCCAGAACGATTCGATATATTCGGGGGTGATCCCCTCATCTACAAGCGCTTCTAAAAGCGGGATATACAGAGCCAGACAGCTTTTGCGTGCTTCTTCGTCTATGCGAAAAGGGGCATGGCGCCC
>JAQUCZ010000207.1 GCA_028685945.1 Sulfurimonadaceae bacterium
CGCCAACGATGCGCCCCACTCCCCCGTTACCAAAACCGCCAACGAGATCGTAAACGTTTTTTTGCCGATGCAGCAAAAAGATCAAAACACCAAAAACTACGTTAAAAACAACATCGTAGAGATGTTCGACAACTCCATGAAAAAACTCGAAATTCCCGAAAAATCGGAGAAACAAACGAGCATAGAAAAAATATTCGAAGAGGCGCAAAAACTTCTTGAGGAGACGCTCAAAACATTCGATGCACTCCATAAAAAAATCTACGCCTAAGGTGGCATGAAAAATGCTTCTTTGGGAGCATGAAACAGCTGCTCCTTTTTATTTTTCTTACTCTTTCTCTTTGTGCCGCCGATCTTGAGCAAAACTACAAAGAGCTCAACCGCGAACTCGACGCACTTTCGCACGATCTGAGTGCTGAAGAGAAGGTGAGCCTCTATTTTCTCGTACTCTCGACCCACGAAAACATCACTACGGCACTCTCGCTCGATGATACAAAAATCTCCAATCTCAAAAAACTCGAACAAGAAACCCTCAAAACTCTTGCAACGATCCATGAACACAACGCCAAACTCGACCCCCAAAAAGTGGAAAAACTACGATCGCTCTACCTCTCGATGAACAAAGAGGCGCAAAAACTGATCGAAGCACGCATCCCCGCCTCCGAGGATCCACTCCCATACGGCTATTTTCTCTGCGGTTTTTTCTCTTTTGCGTTGGGTTTAGTGCTTGGGATTCCCCTCTTTCGGGAGAAAAAACATACTCTACAAAAGCCTAAGATCGTGTCGGAACCAAGCTTTCAAAATGAAAACGAGCAGCTTTTGCAAGAGTTCAAGAGCCTTAAATCGGCGCATAAAACCCTCAAAACAACGCACGAGCAAGAGCTCCGAACCCAGCGCGAATCTTATGCCCAAAAAGAGCATACATGCCAAGAGCTCCAAAGCCGATGCGAACAGCTCCAAAGCCTCTATGAAGAAGCGCAAAAAGAGGCGGCGGCACATGCCATAACATTGCAAACGCTCCAAGAGGAGATCAAAACCCTCCATGCCAAAGCAGAGGAGCACCAATCACGCATGCTCGAAGAGGTGGAGCTCCAGAGCAAACTCGAATCGCTCCACCACCAAAGCCGCGACATTACCCGTGTTTTGGAGATCATCGCCGACGTAGCCGATCAAACCAACCTCTTAGCACTTAACGCCGCCATAGAAGCAGCGCGGGCGGGGGAACACGGGCGCGGCTTTGCGGTGGTCGCCGACGAGGTAAGAAAACTTGCCGAAAAAACCAAAAAAACCCTTGTTGAAGCCAAAACGAGCATCTCCCTTCTCGTCGAGTCGATTGCCTGCATTAAAAGTTAAAACTTGACAAAATTTCGGCAAATAGTGTAAAATTACGCACTTTAAAGATGTCAAGAACTCTTAATCCACTTCTTCTTACATAACAAATCCCAAAAAGTTAAGGTAGTTCATTTATGAGTGAAAATAATTCACAAACCCCGACACCCCGTAAAAGCACGAAAACTGCAGCAAAATCCAACCGTACACACACCCCCTCAGAAAATACGAATATTGACGAACTTCGCACAAAAACCATCGAGGAACTCGTAGAGATCGCAACCGAACTCGATATCGAACATCCCAACGAACTCAAGCGCCAAGATGTTATCTTTGAGATTTTAAAAGCCCAAACGGCGCAGGGAGGGTTTATCCTCTTTAGCGGCATTTTGGAGATTATGCCCGACGGTTACGGGTTTATACGCTCCATCGACAAAAGCTTTAACGAAAGTATCAACGACGCCTATGTTTCCAACACGCAGATCAAACGTTTTGCGCTGAGAAACGGGGACGTCGTCACGGGGCAGGTGCGCCCTCCAAAAGAGCAAGAACGCTACTACGCTCTTATAAAAATCGAAGCGATCAACTACCTTCCGCCCGAAGAAAGCAAAAAAAGACCTCTTTTTGAAAACCTCACGCCACTTTACGCATGCGACCAGATCAAACTCGAATACACCGAAAAAGGGCTTACGGGTCGTATGATGGATCTTTTCTCCCCTATCGGTAAAGGGCAGCGCGGTCTTATCGTCGCACCTCCTAGAAGCGGTAAAACGGAGCTTTTAAAAGAGATCGCCCACGGTGTCACCCACAACCATCCAGAGATTGAGCTGATGGTTTTGCTCGTCGATGAGCGCCCCGAAGAGGTAACCGACATGGAGCGCAGCGTTAAAGGGGAAGTGTATAGCTCAACCTTCGACATGCCTGCAAAAAACCACGTCAAAGTTGCCGAAATGGTAATTGAGCGTGCAAAAAGACGTGTAGAGCTAGGAAAAGACGTCGTGATCCTTTTAGATTCCATCACACGTTTGGCGCGTGCGTACAACACCGTAACGCCTTCAAGCGGTAAAGTGCTCTCGGGAGGGGTCGATGCCAACGCCCTTCATAAACCAAAACGCTTCTTCGGAGCCGCACGTAATATCGAAAAAGGGGGAAGTTTGACCATTATAGCAACCGCCCTTGTCGATACGGGAAGCAAAATGGACGAGGTTATCTTTGAAGAGTTCAAAGGTACGGGTAACTCCGAAGTGGTACTCGATAGAAAAATCGCAGAACGCCGTATTTTCCCTGCTATCGACATCCTTAAATCGGGAACGCGTAAAGACGAGCTTCTTATCGGTCCTGACGTGTTGCAAAAAGTGTTTATCCTCCGTCAAATGCTCCAAAAACAAGACAACGAGATCGAAGCGCTTAAATTTATCTACGCAACTATGGGCAAAAAAGCGACCAATGCCGAATTTTTAGAAAGTATGAACCCCAACCAATAATGAAACTCGGCGTCTTTGACAGCGGCATCGGCGGGCTTACCGTCGTAAAATCACTTCTGGAACACAAACTTTTTGAAGAGATTATCTACTACGGCGACACCGCGCGCGTCCCTTACGGAATCAAAGACAAAAACACCATTATCCGCTACGCCATCGAAGCGGTAGAGTTTTTCAAAAACTTCGATC
>JAQUCZ010000208.1 GCA_028685945.1 Sulfurimonadaceae bacterium
TCACGTTTTTCTCTTTGGCATGCGGCGTCGTTTCCATCGCTTCGCATTCGCGTCCCAGAGCGTAAATATCCTCGCCGAAAAACGGTTTTTTCTCTACCGTGATTTTAAAGCCGTTGTATTCGCTCGGATTATGCGAACCCGTAATCATAACCGATGCACTAGGCGTTATACCGCCCCACTCTTTGTAGTTTGCAAAGTAGTTGACGGGGGTGGGAACCAGCCCCATATCGAGCACTTTTTTCCCCGCCGCGCACAGCCCCTCTACGAGGTAGCCAAACAAAACGGGGGAGTGGCTTCTGGCATCGTACCCGATCGCTACGTACTCACCCCCAATTTTTGAGCCCAGTACGTAACCTATGCGCGTGACGCTTTCTTCGTTTAATTCACTCCCAAAAATTCCCCGTATGTCGTACTCGCGGTAGATGCTCAAAAATGCTCCTCTTTTGCTTCTTAAAGACGTTATTTTACTCCAACTCTCTTAGAGTAGCATTAGAGTCCGTTAGTGTTCTTGATGTATAATCACGAAATTATTCCCCCACAAAGGCTTGGCATGAAACTTTTTCTTTTCTTCACCCTTTTTTCCCTCTCCCTTTTTGGAGCGCACATCGACGAATTCGCCCAAAACATGGGGTATGAAAGAGATTACGCCAAAGCCCTTGCAGAGGCCAAAAAAGAGAATAAGCCTTTGATGCTCGTGGTCGTAGGCGACACCTGCCCTTGGTGCAGAAAGTTCGAGAGAAAAACCCTCTCCCAACAGCGTATCGCTTTTGAGGTCGCCCAAAATTTCGTGCCCCTTATCATCGACCGCAAACACGATGAGGGAACCTACCCTCCCCTTTACAATGCGCCCCGTATCCCCACCGTTTATTTCATCGATCCCAAAGAGGAGAAATATTTTTACGAATCTATGGGGTATGTCAAGCTTGAAGATTACGCGAGTCTCCTAGAGGAACTCAAAACCACCTTTGCAAAAGAGCACAAATGAAACTTTTTCTCCCCCTTTTCTTGGCATGGAACACCCTTTTTGGGTCACTCCCTTTTACGTTAGACAACCTTCAAAATCTCCGTATCGTTCTTATCAATAAAACCGATTTCATCCCCCAAGAGGATGAAGCAAAGGTCAAAGAGAGCGTACTGAAAAAACTTCAAAGCAGCGGGATCGCCTTTGACAAACAAGACGCAAACACGCTCATGATAAAAATCGATGCTTTTAAGGTAGATACAACCACCATCGTCCATACCCAGTTCGTCATCGGCGAAGAGGTGCAAACCCACCGCAAAGGGGATATACAAACTCTCGCCTTTACCTACCACTCCAGCGATCTTATCGACACCCAAGAGCCCTACGCCGATACTTTGGAATCGGTCGAATTTTTGGCAAACGAGTTTTTGGAACTTTACGACGAGGACAACGCCAAATAGCACTCCCCGCGCCAAAACTGCTATAATTCGCGAAAAATTCTAAAGAGTCCTCCATGATCCAGCTTCTCAACCTTTCCAAAAGTTTCGCATCGCGCGAGCTATTTTCAGAACTCAACTTCAAACTCAACAGCGGCAACCGCGTCGGTTTGGTAGGACGCAACGGAAGCGGCAAATCGACCCTTTTTAAGATTATCCTCGGCGAAGAGCATTTTGAGAGCGGCGAGGTAATCATCCCCAAAGGGTACAAAATCGGAGCACTCAGACAGCACCTTCTCTTTAGCGAACCCACCATCGTCGAAGAGGTCGCCCTTAGCCTTAGCGAAGAGGAGCGTTACGACATCTACAAAGTGGAGAAGATTCTCTTCGGTTTGGGGTTTAGCCATGAGGATTTGCAAAAAAGCCCGCACGATTTTTCGGGCGGCTACCAGATTCGCCTTAATCTGGCAAAACTCCTTATCGCCAAACCCAACCTGCTCCTTTTGGACGAACCCACCAACTACCTCGACATCCCCTCGCTTAGATGGTTACGCACCTTTTTAAAAAGCTTTGAGGGGGAGGTGATCCTTATCACCCACGACCGCGATTTTATGAACAGCGTCACCACCCACACCATGGGGATCGTGCGCAAAAACCTTTTTATGATCCAAGGAAATAGCCGCAAGTTCTACGCACAGCTACATGCCAACGACGAACTTTACGAAAAAGAGCGCCTCTCCCAAGAGAGAAAACGCAAAGAGCTTGAGGAGTTTATCGCCAAAAACAAAGTGCGCGCCTCCACCGCCGCTTTGGCGCAATCAAAAATGAAGCTTTTGGAGAAGATGGAGGAGATGGATACCCTCACGAGCGATGCTTCTCTCTCGTTTGATTTTAACTACAAAGAGACCCCCGCGAAGATTCTTTTAGAGGTAAACGATCTTGCCTTCGGCTACACACCCGAAAACATCCTCTTTCAAAACATCTCGTTTGCTCTTGCCAAGGGGGAGTGCTTGGGGATTATCGGGAAAAACGGTAAAGGGAAATCGACCCTGCTTAACACCATAGCAGGGGAACTCACGGCACTTAGCGGCACCGTTCGCACCCACCCAGCCACGACGTTTGCCCATTTTGGGCAAACAAACATCAACCGTCTTGAGCTTGAGAGCAGCGTCACCGACGAGATTTACCGTGCCAACCCCAAACTCCCCTACGCAAGCGTGCGCGCCATCTGCGGGGCGATGATGTTTAGCGGCGACGATGCCGATAAAAAAGTCTCTCTCCTCTCGGGGGGAGAAAAAAGCCGCGTGATGCTCGGGCAGATTTTGGCACGTGAAGTAAACCTGCTCTTTTTGGACGAACCCACCAACCACCTCGACATGGAGTCGATCGAGTCGCTCATCGAGGCGATCGAACGTTTTGAAGGTTCCGTGATTATCGTCACCCACTCCGAGGAGCTTTTACGCCGCACTGCCGATAGGCTCATCGTCTTTACCAAAAACGGTGCGGAACTTTTTGATGGCGGCTACGACGAATTTTTGGAAAAAATCGGCTGGGAGGAAGAGGAGGAAACCCCCGCACCAAAAGCC
>JAQUCZ010000209.1 GCA_028685945.1 Sulfurimonadaceae bacterium
GGTCGAGGTGGACAGATCGATACCCGAATCTCTCTTTGCGGCAGTAGCGGAAGTACTTGCGTATGTTTATAAAATGAACAGAAAATAAAGGGTATAATCGCGAAAAAAAATAAAGAGCGCATGGATATCGTAGCAAAGATTGCACAATCTTCCCATATTGTCCTAGTCGTAAACGATACGGCAGATTCAATCGGTGCGGCGAGTGCTTTTTATACCTATCTTATGCGTCTGCAAAAAAAAACGACTCTGTATACGCCGCAGACGCAATTATCGCAAAATCTTTCGTTTCTCCCTTGGTTTGAAAAGATCAAAAAAAGTTTTCCCTCCTCCGGTGATTGCGTTATATGTTTCGGAAGTTTCGACGGGGCGTCGGAATTGCCCACATGCCAAGAGATTATAAGAATCGATAACCGCTCTTGCGATACCTCTGGCGAGAGTTTTGATCTTGTCGATTTAAATTGTATTAGTATAACTCAAGTAGTATTCGGTTTTTTTACTCTCCAAGGGGTATTAATAAACTCGAAAATGGCAACCGCATTGTATGCGGGATTGCTTGAGGCTTCGAAAAATTTTACCGAAGCAGGGGTCGATGGCACAACATTTGCTTTGGCTTCGCAATGGATACAAAGCGGCGCCGAGCATCGAAAATGTCTCGAAAATACAGTGCTTTTTCGCTCTCTTGCCGCGCTTCGGCTCAAATCTTTGCTTTTGCAAAAGATGCGTTTTTTGCATCAGGGAACCTTGGCATGTATAGCGCTCTCAAAGCGCGATCTGCAACAAAGCGGGGCAGATGAAAAAGACTCTTTGGCGGTGCTTGAAGAGGTACTTTGGTGTGCGACTTTAGAGGGCGCTTTTTTACTTTTTTTCGAGGACGGCATGTGCAATAAAGCGGTGATCTTTTCTAAAGAAGCGACGGAATTTCCCCCTCCCGCAAAAACCAAAGTGCTTGAAACGAAGCCTCACGGTGCAACATGGCAGTTGCAAGAGCCTCTTTATGAAGAAGAGCTCATACAAAAAATAATTACGATATTTGAAAAGGAAGAGAATTGAGAAATAGAAGAAAAAACTCCTCATTGGGCGTGTTGGTCGGTTTTGGGCTTGCTATAGCGGGTGCTTTGTTTGTGTATAACTCCTCGATGTTTGAAAGGGAAGCTCCCGCAATCGAGCTGCATACAAACGGCTACTGGAACTTAAAAGAGGCATTGAAATTGGATGTGGTCGATGAAAGCGGGCTCAAATACGTAAAAGTCACGATGAAGAGCAAAAACGAGGAGGAGGTGCTTCATTACGAAAAGTACCTTGAACCCAAAAAAGCGGCTCTTTTGGAGATTAAACCCCCGCGTAGTGCCTACGCTATCAAAGAGAGCGAGCTTACGATCGTCGTTGAAGCGGGCGATGAAAGCAAGTGGAATTTTTTGGAGGGGAACCAAGTACGCCAAGAGTACAAAATCAAAACGGATAAACAAAAACCTTCGGTGGCTATTTTAAGCAATTCCTATAAAATCTCTAAAGGGGGTGTCGCTTTAGTCGTTTTTAAAGCCGAGGATGCAAACTTGGAAGATATTTATATTCAAACCAATTTCGATAAAAAATTTAAACCGCAGCCGTTTTATAAAGAGGGGTACTATATCTCCCTCTTGGCATGGCCGATTCAAGAGAGTAATTTTAAAGCAACGGTCGTCGTAAGCGATAAAGCTTCGAACGTATCCAAAGTGTACATACCGCTTTATCTACAGCAAAAAAATTATAAAGTATCCAATATCAAACTCACCGAGCGTTTTTTAAAAGGAAAAATAGCCGAGCTTGCCGAAGAGTTCGTCGAGACGCAAGGGGTTGAAGATTCCGAAAAACAATTTCGCACCATAAACGAAGACGTGCGAAAAAGAAACGAGATTCTGATCCACGAGATCACCTCAAAAGTGCCGCAAACAACGGTAAACGATTTCAAAATCAACAAGATGTACCCTCTTAAAAATGCACAGGTAGTTGCCCATTTCGGAGATCATAGAAAATACTCCTACAACGGCAAAGATATGGGTGAGTCGTACCATCTAGGGCTTGATTTGGCAAGCAATGCGATGGCGGCTATCAAACCGCAAAACGGAGGGGAGGTTGTGTATGCAAACTACAACGGGCTTTACGGTCACATGCCGATCGTGTATCACGGTCTCGGGCTTTACACCCTCTATGGACACTGCTCGAGTTTATCGGTAAATACGGGCGATACGATAGAGGCGGGACAAACCATTGCAAACAGCGGAAAAAGCGGGTATGCTATGGGAGATCATCTTCATTTCGGTGTCTTGGTTCAAGGGATCGAGGTGCATCCTGCGGAGTGGATGGATGATGACTGGATTAAACTTAACATCTATAACGTTATGCAAAATGCAAAAGCTTTAATCGATAAAAATTAGGCATAAGGAGAGGGAAAATGTACCAAACGACTATTAAAAAAAGCGCCGAACTTGTCGGGATCGGGCTCCATAAGGGTTCCCCCGTCAAATTAAGATTGGAGCCTTTAGAGGCCAACAGCGGTATCGTTTTTTATAGAAGCGACGTGGAGGTTTCAATCCCTCTCGTGCCTGCAAACGTCGTCGATACCCGTATGGCTACGGTGATCGGCAAAGAGGGGCATGTTATCTCGACGATAGAGCATCTTCTCTCTGCGGTGTATGCGTACGGAATCGACAATCTTAAAATCATCGTCGATGCCGATGAGGTTCCCGTAATGGACAGTAGCAGTGCGAGTTACTGCATGCTGCTTGACGAGGCGGGGATAGCGGAGCTGGAAGTACCTAAAAAAGTGATGCGGGTGAAAAAAGAGGTGGTAGTACAAGAGGGGGAAAAATATGTAAAACTCTCCCCTTCGCCCGATCTTAAATACGATTTCACCATTAAATTTCCCCATCCCGTAATTAAAGATCAAGCCTACAGTCTTGCCTTTAGTAAAGAGAATT
>JAQUCZ010000210.1 GCA_028685945.1 Sulfurimonadaceae bacterium
GGGGCTTGGATACGGTTGGTATCGTACGATACCTCCGCACGAAACTCTTTACAAGGCAAAGAAAGATCGCTTTGGCGTATATCCCCCTCCAAGCGGCTCTTCATCGTGCCGTTATGCTCGTAAAATATCTCTTGCTTGAGAGAGAGAAGATGTTCTAAATAACGAAGTTCGTAGGCGCTCTTTAGCGTCACATCCCCGCTATGCATATCGTACGCAAGTGTTACGTCGGCATCGCTAAGGGTAAGCTCTTGCAAAGCGTCAAACGCAACCTTTTTGACAAAGGTTTGCACCGCTACTCGCTTCGCATCGATCTCAAAAGCCACCTCCAAAGTACGCGGTTCGTACGATGCAAAACCTAAATATTTTTCGTTGACACCCTCCGCAAGGCGCAAAGAGCCTTTGGCATCTAAAGCATTGCCGCGCACCAAACCGCGAAACTCCAATGTGCCGTATTCCCCGCGCACCGAAGCCTCAAGGGTATCTATAGAAACTTGGCGGTGGAGTGCAAACTCCTCTGCTTGAAGGTCGAGAAAATAGCTTTTTCCATCATACACCGCCGTGACGTTTTTCATCTGCAAAGAGGAGACGGTAAGCGCGGGGATAAAACTATCCTTCTTTTTGGAGTCTTGCAGCAAGGTATCCAGATTGAGAAAAACCCCCTCGGCATAAAGACGACTTATTTGGGGCGTCGGGCGCAGCAGACTCAAAAAATTGTAACGGATATGCAACTTTTCGATCGTAATATCCTCATAAACAAACCCTTGGGCGACCACACCGCTAAAGAGCGTCCCCTCAAGCGATTCGTAGCCCACGCCGTATTGGTGCAGATATTTTTGCGCAAGGTAGGGCATCACGTCTTTTTGAAAAAAAATAAAGAGCGTTGTACATGCCAAGAGGATCGCAAGCAAGGTCGTCGAACGCAAAAAGAGGTAAATTTTGCGCATCAAAACGACTCTCCTATGCGAAAATGAAACGCGTAATGCTCTTTGGGTTTTTGGGTGTCAAACCCCGCATCGATCGCCAACGGACCTATAGGAGTTTTATAGCGCAACCCCACGCCCGCACTAAAGTAGCCGTTGTCGTAATCGGGGATCTCGTGGTTGCCCAAAAAAGTGTTGTCGCTAAAGAGCACCCCTCGCACCTCTTTGTAGATCCCAAAGCGGTACTCCGCCGTCGCTTCTAAAATAGAACCCGAGCCGAGCGGATTGTTCGATTCGTCGGTCGGTCCGAGCTTTCTATACCCGTAAGCGCGGTTACTTTGCATCCCCCCTGCGAAAAATCGGTACGACGCGGGGATATTGCCGCTATACACGTTCAAAGAGCCTAAATTTGCCTTACATGCCAAGGTATTCCATAGAAACGGGGTGATGTAGCCCCCTTCGAGCATGTATTTGTAGTAGGTCGCATCGGAAACCTCCCCTTTAACCGAACCCATTGCCTGCGCATTGAAAAAATACCCTTTCGTAGGTTCCAAAAGCTTATCGCGCATATCGTAATTCCACTCCAATTTAGGGGAGACCACAAAAAGGTATTTTTGTTCAAAAAGCGCATCCACATCGGCATCGTAGGTTTTGGAGCTGTCAAACACCAACGATTCCAAAAAGGTGTGCGGCAGCAGCTTTTGTTTGAAATAGAGCGTTGCAAACACCCTGTACTCTTTAAATCCTTCAAACTTTTCGTTTTCGTACCCTGCTTCGGCACCGAAAAAGTTTTTATCCAAAAGGGGCATATCGTAGGTGGTTTTAAGGGTTTGCTTGATCTGCGTAAGGCGCGCGCTTAGACCGATCGTTTTAAGGTTGTTTATAAAATTTCTGTGTTTTACCCCCAAAAGAGCCATAAGCCCCTCGTCACTGCTTGCCCCCACACCGAGTTCCAAACGGATCGGTTTTTCGTTCTCCTCCACGACGAGCGATACGTCGACGCTGTTATGGGCTTGTACCTCTGTTTGGATCGTCGCTTTGGAGATCCCCTCGTAGCTATAGAGCGATCGGTAGCTCGTGTCGATATCTTTGAGCGAAAAAGGTGCCCCCTCCTCAAGATACAAAAGCGATTGCAAAATATCTGCGTCGATGTTTTGCGTCGGCGTCACTTTGATCTTTCCGAATTTGCAGGAGCCGTTTTTTCTTGATGTATAAGAGAGAAACGCTTTGTTAAGTTCGATGTCGATCCACGCTTTTGCCTCGAGCGTGGGGTTACAATAGTTTTGCTCCGCATAAAAAAATCGTATAGCCTCTTTGCTTTGGGTGAATTTTTCCGCATCAAAAATCGCGCCCTCTTCAAAAGGGATCAGATCGTTTGTCTCAAGTTCTGAATCGTTGGAAACGGAGGCGACCAAAACGGGTTTTCCCTCCTCGATGACAAAAACGATCCGAGCTGCATCTTGCGTAGGGGTTATTGCGGCGTGAAAGAAGCCTTTTGATTTGTAATAATCTTGGAGGGTTTGTTTTAAAAGCGTAAGGGTTTTTGGATCGATAGCAGGATCGTCACGATAAAATTCGTAAAAATAAGGTTTGTGAAGATAGAGCGCTTCGTAGAGTTCGCGCTCGCTAAAGTGTTGGTTGCCGCTAAAATAAAGGGGCAATTTTTCAGCGAAAAGGAGCGTTGAAAAGAAAAGTAGCGTAAAAAACTTTTTTTGCAACGGCACCTTTCCTTAACACACTTTGCTTATTTAACCTCGGTCAACGCCTTGATAACATCTTCGAGATTTTCTAAAGGGATATGTACCTTCCAATCGGGCGTCATTTCGTCGCCGCTTAGCGAAACACCTACGCTCACCACCGTAGCACTTCCTGCCCCGTAAGGCTCTTCAATCTTGGTAATAGAGATGATACCGCTTTTTGTCCCGTGTAAAGGTATAACTTTTGCCATAGTGTAGTCTCCTAATTGATTTTACTTGAGTAGTCTAGCAATTTTCCCCTGAAGTTTCAGCCACAATTTGTGCTCCATCAAAGGAAA
>JAQUCZ010000211.1 GCA_028685945.1 Sulfurimonadaceae bacterium
TGTATTTGATATTGTAATGGAGAATATGCTTTTTATTAAGCGCTCGCTCTAGCCTCGCTTTAGCCTTGTGATCGCCCACCTCGACCACCAAAGAGGTATCGGTTCCCCTCTCTACGTACACCTCAAGCTGCGATCGCAGGTAGTTTACCACCCAAGAATTCGGTTGATCGAGGGTGATAAGCACCGTATTTTTGTTGTATGCGTAAAGATGTACTTTAACATCAAGCGGCTCTTGCATCTTCTCAAGCTCTATTTTTATGGGCTGATTGCCGAATTTAAGCATCGAACGGAGAAAAAATTCGTGGTTGAAATCATGCGTTTGGGCGTGGTGGCGGCTGAGGCTGCGGAGGAACTCTTCACGCACCTCTTTGAGCGTTTCGTTTCTAAATACGAGTACCGCCTTTTCCAAAAAGAGCATGCCACGGGTATGCTGGTTAAGAAAATGTTGCATCCACTCGGTATTGAGGGTCTCAAATCCCGTGGTGATAAGAATAAGATTATTGCGAAGGACTATCTGCATCAATCAAACCTCATTTCGGATCTTTTAGCACTTTAAGCAAAATCGGTTCCATAGTTATTTACCTTAAAATTATGTTACCATTAGCCAAAAAAGGAATACACCTACGTGCTTCATTATTTAGTGCTACCCGTTATTTTATCACTTTTAGCCTACGGTTTTTGGATAAGTCCCAATTTTAAAGAGATCGCCTCGGGGGTTGCAATCTTTTTGTTTGGCATGTTGTTTCTTGAGGAGGGGTTTAAAAAGTTCTCGGGGGGCGTTTTGGAGATCGTGCTGCAAAAATCGACCGATAAACTTTACAAAAGCCTTTTTTTCGGTGTTATCGCAACGACGATTATGCAATCAAGCTCTTTGGTTTCGGTTTTAACCATCTCCTTTTTGGGTGCAGGGCTTATAGGGCTGGCACAGGGGATCGGGATCATCTTCGGGGCAAATCTGGGAACCACCACGGGGGCGTGGCTGGTTGCGGGATTCGGGCTTAAGGTCGATATTGCGGCGTATGCGATGCCTATGCTGGTATTTGGGATCGTGCTGATTTTTCAAAAAAGCCGCAATCTCAACGGCGTGGGATATATTTTGGCGGGTCTTGGATTTTTGTTTTTGGGAATCCACTACATGAAAGAGGGGTTCGAGGCGTTTAAAGCGACGATCGACCTTGCAAGTTTGAGCGTGGCGGGGGTCAAAGGGCTCTTGATCTTCACTGCCATCGGTATTTTTGCAACGGTAGTGATGCAGTCTTCACATGCCACGCTCGTGCTGATCATCACCGCGCTTGCCGCAGGGCAGATCAGCTACGAAAATGCCCTTGCACTTGCCATCGGTGCAAACGTGGGAACGACGATTACGGCGATTATCGGTTCGATGAGTTCCAACATAGAGGGCAAGCGTCTTGCCGCCGCGCATCTTATTTTTAACGCGGTAACGGGGTTGATCGCTATCTTGCTGATCCATCAGATTATGTTTAGCGTCGATTATCTCAGCAGCGTTTTGGGGATAGCCGAGGATGACTATACCCTCAAACTTGCGGTTTTTCATACCCTGTTTAACACCATAGGGATTCTCGTGATGCTCCCCTTTATTGACAATCTCGTGAAATTTTTGGAGAGGGCGATCGGAGTCAAAGAGGACGGCGAGGAGAAAACAATCGATACCGTAAAATATCTCAACGATTCGGTACTGGAGTTTCCGACCACTTTGATGAGTGCGATCTATAAAGAGACCCGACACCTCTACGAAAACGCCTTTGAGATTATCGCCAACGGACTTAATCTCAAATCGCGCCGTATCGTCTCTTCGGCGGATCTTGACGAGGTGATAAAAGACGTATATTCCAACACCCCCGTCGATATGGACGATCTTTACAACCGTAAAATCAAAGGGATCTACGGGGATATTATCGATTATGCAACCAAAGCGCAAGGGAAGTTTCCCGCGGAAAAGATCGACGAGATATACGCCATCAAACTAGCCAACCGCGATATCGTCGAAGCGCTTAAAGACACCAAGCATCTGCAAAAAAATATCATCAAATACGCCAAAAGCAAAAACAGCTATATACGTGATGAGTACAATAAAATACGTAAAAACCTTGCAGAGGTTTTGCGCAATATCAACATCATCGCCACCACAGACGAAGAGGACGTAATGATGCTGTTACTTTCCAAAGCTAAGATACATGCCAAGCAAAACGACGTACTGACCAACGGCACCCTCGATGAGCTAATCAGAAGCCGTCTTATCACCAATGAAATGGCGACGTCGCTGATGAACGATAGCACCTATGCGTACAATATAAGCAAAAATCTCGTAGCGATGGCGGAAGCGATCTTTATCCCTAAAACGAGCGATATTAAAAATATCGACAACCATATGATTATCAACGAAGAGGATATAAAAACGATGATGGAAGAGAAAGCGAAGATAGAAAAAGAGGTGCAAAAGCAAGAGAAAACCGAGAAGAAAAAGGAGGAGTCGTGAAGTTTACCAATTTTATACAAAGTGCCAAAGAGTATCTCCGTCTGCACGATTTTCAAAAGTCGAGCAAAAAAAAGTCGATCAAAAGTTTGCTAAAAAAACTCCGCACCAAGCGTAAAGAGATCAAAAAATCTATCAAAGAGATCGAAAAAGAGGAACATCTCCAAGAGCTTCAAGAGGAGCTGGATATCGTGTGTATGCAGATAAAAAAAGGAAAAGAGCTTTTAAAAGAGCTTCAAGACGCGTAGCCTTTCGTAACACAGGCTTTAGCCTGTAGGGCATGGCATGAAAACAAATCTACGGACTGAAGTCCGTGGTACGGATGGCGGCACATTTACGTGCACGCGCAAGCGTTGCACTACTAAAAGAGCTTCACGGGCAGTTTTAAGCCTCCGCCCGATGAGGGCGTAAAGTTGGTGTTAATCCCCCCGAGGGCATTTTGCTTGGC
>JAQUCZ010000212.1 GCA_028685945.1 Sulfurimonadaceae bacterium
ATTCGCGGTTCCTAAATCTATCGACAAATCGTTTGAAAAAAGCCCGACTAGTTTGTTAAAAATCATCTTCTACCCTTATGCTGTTTTTTTGATATTTTTTTTGACATATATAGGTTTTTGGTTCTCTTCGATAACCTCTTTTGTAATCATCACCTCATACCCTGCGTATTCGGGAAGTTCATACATAATGTCGATCATCGTCTCTTCTAAAATAGCGCGAAGCCCGCGCGCTCCCGTTTTGCGCTTGATCGCTTTTTGAGCGATTGCCAAAAGCGCGTCCTCTTCAAAAGTAAGCTCCACGTCGTCGATAGAGAAGAGTTTTTTGTACTGTTTTATCAAAGAGTTTTTCGGCTCTTT
The DNA here is from genome assembly GCA_028685945.1 of Sulfurimonadaceae bacterium. GTDB lineage: Bacteria > Campylobacterota > Campylobacteria > Campylobacterales > Sulfurimonadaceae > Sulfurimonas. The sequence goes on from JAQUCZ010000212.1 coordinate 358, forward strand.
TAAGATACGCACCATATCCTCTTGGGTTATCTCGTTAAGCGACGCGATAATCGGCAGACGCCCTACAAGCTCGGGGATAAGGCCGTAGTTGACGAGGTCGTCGGGTTCAACCATCGCGTAGGTTATTTCGCGTTCGGCTTTTGATTTTTTCTCTTGCCCGAATCCTAGAACGTTTTGCCCCTGTTTTTTCTTGAGAATTTCACTTAAGCCGTCAAACGCACCGCCGCAGATAAAAAGGATGTTGGAGGTATCGATAACGATAAAATCCTGATTGGGGTGTTTTCTTCCCCCTTTGGGAGGGATATTGACTTTAGAACCTTCGATGATTTTTAAAAGCGCTTGCTGCACCCCTTCGCCCGAAACGTCGCGGGTAATAGAGCGGTTTTCGCTCATACGCGAAATCTTGTCTACCTCGTCGATAAAGACGATCCCCTGCTCGGCGCGTTCTACGTCACCGTCTGCAGCTTGAAGGAGTTTTGTGAGGATGTTTTCTACATCTTCCCCTACATAACCCGCTTCGGTAAGGCTCGTCGCATCGGCAATGGCGATAGGTACGTTAAGCACGCGCGCGATCGTTTGTGCCATAAGCGTTTTTCCGCTTCCCGTCGGTCCGATCAAAAGTACGTTTGATTTTGCGATCTCGGTATCGTCATCGGTGATGCCGTGGACTTTAAAAATTCTTTTGTAGTGGTTGTACACCGCAACGCTTAAAAGTTTACGTGCTCTCTCTTGCCCGATGATATAATCACCCAAAAAAGCATCAAGCTCTTTAGGTGTCATCAGCTGTGTCACTGCATCGACCAAAGGTTTGTGTGCCGCATGGCTCACATGGTCGTCGCCGAACATAATTTTATACGCCGACAACACACAGTTACGGCAGATATACACGCCGTTTCCTGCGATAAGCGGATTGTGTTCGCTCTCGGTTGCGTCGCAAAAGCTACAATGTCTATGGATCATATATTTTTCCTCTCAAACGGAATACCCCGTTTCGTCTCGATTACGAATGTACATAACTGTTTTACGTAATCGCTTTGGGTTTTTTCGAGTATGGCATGTGCACTCTCTTTTAAAGGCTTGCCCGATTCAAAAAGTTCTCTGTAGGCAGATTTAAGCTGATCGATCGTATCGCGCTCCAAATGGCGTCTGAGTCCGTTTAGATTCAGCCCGCGCAAGGTCGCACGATTACCTTCTGCCATACAAAACGGCGGTACGTCTTGTGCCAGCGCACTTGCACCCGCAACCATCGCATAGTTTCCGATTTTTACGAACTGGTGGATAGGGGTCATCCCGCCCACGACGGCAAAATCTCCCATCTCGACATGCCCCGCCAAAGTAGCGCAGTTGGCGAAGATGCAGTTGTTACCGATGATAACGTCGTGCCCTACGTGCACATACCCCATAAAAAGGTTGCGCGAACCGATCACGGTTTTGCCCCCGCCCCCTGCAGTTCCGGGGTTAAAAAGGGTGAATTCGCGAATCTTGTTATCGTCGCCGATAATCAGTTCCACATCCTCCCCCGCGAATTTAAGATCCTGCGGAATCGATCCGAGCACGGCATGGGAAAAAATTTGATTATTTTTACCGATGGTCGTCTTTCCGTAGATACATGCACCCTGTGCTATCTTCGTCGCCTCGCCTATAACGGCTTGCGAAGAGATAAAACAGTACGCCCCAATTTCGACGTTTTCGCCTATTTGAGCGCCCTCTTCAATGATTGCCGACGGAGAAATTTTGCTCACATTCTTACCTTTAAAATTGTTTGTTATTTATCTACGATCATCGCTTTGAGTTCGGCTTCGGAAACCAAAACGTTGTCAACATACGCTTCGCCGTTAAGCATCCAGATAGAACCTTTGCGTTTGATAACGCTGATACGGTACTCTAACCTGTCCCCGGGACGCACGGGATGTCTGAATTTTGCTTTGTCGATCGACATAAAATAAACCACTTTGTTCGCAGCTTGCTCTTCGGTCATATCGTCCATGCTTTGAAACGCCAAAATACCGCCCGCTTGCGCCATACCTTCTAAAATCATTACACCCGGATAGATCGGATGCCCGGGAAAGTGACCTTGAAAAACGTGATCGCCTATGGTAACGTTTTTGTACCCTACCAAAGACTCGTTTTTGACAACCTCGGTCACACGGTCAAGAAGTAAAAACGGGTAGCGGTGGGGGATAATTTTTTGAATTTCCATAACATCCAATATCATCTAGTAAAACCTTTTTTTTGTAAATAAGTCGGTCATTTTATCCAACTTTTCATTAGATAATCATTAGTTTTTCACGGGTGTCTTCATAAGTTTTTGCTTCAAGGGCGACGGAAAGTTTCTCCGAAGGTATCTCATCAAGAACGATGATCGGCGAAAGGTTATACGCATCACATGCCAAGGTTTTGCGCACACGTAGCTCCTCCTCAAAACTCGGCGGATTAAAAAACAGCTCTTTCATCGTGGCGTAGTTTCTTTGGCATGCGTCGTTAAAAAACGCAAGCGAAACAAACTTGATCTCTTCGCGGTTAAAATAGTGCACGCCGTGAGCCTCAAACTCTATTGCCCCTTGTGCCTGCCCTCGCGGCAG
>JAQUCZ010000213.1 GCA_028685945.1 Sulfurimonadaceae bacterium
TCTCCTCTTCGCTCATATCTTCCCCCTCAAGTGCCTCCTCGTACATATCTTCGGTTTTTTTCACGGGGTATTTAGGGAGCACAAAACGCTCCGATGCGATTGTAACGTCGAATTTTGCTTTTGTAGCCGTCTCGGTGTGGGTTACCCCCATCATATTTGAAGCGGTTTTAAGCATCACCCCTTTGTAAACCCACATCTTTATCCCCTGCCACTCCCACACTTCGCAGTTGTACCCGAGCACCTTTTCGTTTCCTACGCGTTTGCCGCCGTTTTTCTCTAGCATGTCACGTCCGTACCGGGTGTAGCTTTGCGATGTTTTATCGTAGCCCCCCTGCATCACGTCGTGGAAGTAGATCACCTTATCTTCAAAATCGACCGAGTAAACCTTGCCGTTATCAAACTTCACCAAAGTGTGTTCGCTCTGAGGCTGTTGTCCGGTCATTTTCGTGGTCTCTTTTGACTCGGAAACCTCAACGTTTCCCCAATCTTGAAACACTACTGTTTTCGTGCCGCTCGTGGAGGTTTGCATCCCGATCATCTTCCCTCCCCCTTCGATTTTGTACTCAATCTCCCCCGAGCGCACCTCGTAGCGTTTCGTGCTGCCAAGCAGCGGCAAACTCAAAACGGCACATGCCATAAGTAAACGATACACATATTTCATGGAATATCCTTTAGAATAAATTGGACATGATGATAGCACGAAGAGGGGGAGTTTTTGTTGAAAGCTAGATAAAGAAATAAGCGCTACATGCCATGGCATGTAGTAAGCTTTAGTGGCAGCCGCAACCGCCGCTGCCGCAACCGCCGCTTGTTTGTGCGGGTGCGGGTTTTGGGGTAGAGCATGCGCTCACGCCCGGAGGAGTCGTAGGCTGTACGGCAAAGTTATCGACGCCGCCGTTTGCGTTGATCTCTTCGATCATCGCCCAAATAGATTCTGCCGCCGCCATATAACGTTTTGCACTCTCGCTCGTAGGCGCTACGAAAGTGATCGGTTTTCCTTCGTCTCCGCCCGTACGAATAGCAGGCTCGATAGGGATCTCTGCGATAATTTTCGTCTCGAACTCGTCCGCCATTGGCTGAGTAGTTCCTTTACCGAAAATATCGTACTCCACACCCGTATCAGGAGCAATAAACCCGCTCATATTTTCAACGATTCCCGCGATAGGGATATGAAGTTTTTTGAACATATCGAGCGAACGGCGTGAATCGTCAAGCGAAACCCCTTGCGGTGTAGTAACCGTCAAACCTGCCGTCACGGGAACGCTTTGTGCCAACGTGAGTTGTGCATCACCCGTTCCCGGAGGCATGTCGATAACGAGTACGTCTAACTCCGACCATAAAATATCGCGCAAGAACTGCTCGATCGCTTTCATAATCATCGCACCGCGCCAGATGAGCGATTGTCCCGGCTCCATAAGCGAACCCATAGACATCACCTCGATGCCGTACGCGCGGATAGGGAGAACCTTGTTGCCGTTTACCTCGGGCTTAATGTCGGCGATACCGAGCATTCTCGGGATATTTGGACCGTAGATATCCGCATCCAAAAGCCCCACTTTTTTCCCTTGTGCGGCAAGAGCAATAGCGATATTTACCGACGTAGTCGATTTACCCACGCCCCCTTTACCCGAACTTACCATCAAAAAGTTTTTCACCTGCGGTGCGATGTTTTTACCGCGTGAAGAGGATTCTCTAGGCATTACGGGCGCTTTGATAGTACATGCCACGTTTGCGGCACCTACCGCTTTGAGCTCTTTTGTTGCATCCTCTTTAATCTGCTGTGCAACTTCGGGCGCCGAAGATGTAATATCTACGATAAAACTTACGTTTTTGCCGTCAATTACGATATTGTTAACAAATCCGAACGTTACGATATCTTTCGTAAATCCCGGGTAAAGCACCTTGGAAAGTGCCGATTGTACAATCTCTTGTGTCATTTGTATCTCCTTAAAATGAAAGTGAGGGGTTCTCCCCTTATATAACCTTTTTAGCTTCTTCCGCCAAACGGGCGTCTTCTTGAATCTGCGCGATCATCTCGGGGTTGTCCATGATGTTTTGGGTAATTTTGTACGAACAAAATTTCGGTCCGCACATCGAACAAAACTCCGCCTCTTTAAATACGTCTTGCGGCAGAGTTTCGTCATGGTACTCTCTTGCTCTTTCGCTGTCAAGGGCAAGCTCAAACTGACGCTCCCAGTTAAACGCATAGCGCGCGTCGCTCATCTCGTCGTCGATATCGCGCGCTCCCTTGCGACCGCGGGCGATATCCGCCGCGTGTGCCGCAATTTTATAGGCTATAATCCCCTCGCGCACGTCGTTGGCGTTTGGAAGTCCCAAGTGCTCTTTGGGGGTTACGTAGCAGAGCATACTCGCTCCGTGCCAGCCGCCTACCGCCGCACCGATCGCCGAGCTGATATGGTCGTACCCCGCCGCGATGTCGGTTACAAGGGGACCGAGGATATAAAACGGTGCCTCGTGGCAATATTCACGCTGGATTTTCATGTTGCGCTCGATTTGGTTAAGAGGCACGTGCCCCGGCCCTTCGATCATCACCTGCACGTTTTTCTCCCATGCACGAAGCGTGAGCTCGCCGAGCACTTTAAGCTCCCCGAGTTGCGCATCGTCGCTCGCATCCGCCAAACATCCCGGACGCAAAGAGTCCCCCAAAGAGAGGGAAACGTCGTATTTCGCACAAATATCCAATATCTCGTCAAACGCCGTGTAAAACGGGTTTTCTCTATGGTAGTGCATCATCCACGCCGCCATTAGGCTTCCGCCGCGGCTTACAATCCCCATTTTACGTTTTGCGACCTTTGGCATGGTCTCAAGTAAAAAGCCCGCATGGATAGTGAAGTAGCTCACACCTTGCTGTGCTTGGCGTTCTAACACCTCCAACATCTTCTCTATGCTCAAATCTTCGTTCTTGTTGCCTACA
>JAQUCZ010000214.1 GCA_028685945.1 Sulfurimonadaceae bacterium
TACTAACGACAAGCAGCTCACTCCCACCCAGCTTTACGACCTGACCATATTCTCTTCGGGCGGGATGACGAAAGTGCTCAAAAGACTTAAAACAAGAGGTTTCATTAAAAGAAAAGCGGACACCAAAGACAAAAGATGTATGCTTGTCTGCCTCACCCCAAGCGGCGAAGAGATCATTAAAAAGTCCCTTTTTGAGATATCAAAAGAGTGCCGTTTCTATTTTGAACCCCTTCTTGAAGAGGAGAAAAAAGAGTTTGCACGCCTTTTACAAAAAGTTCTTTACAATCTCCCCAAACTAGAATCACGCACAAACGATTCTATAGATTCATAAGGTAGATTTGGCTAGTATTGCAAAAGTAAAAAAAGCTTTTGCAAAAAAATTAGCATTGAACTCTCTGATTACATCACAAACTAGATTCCGTGTCAAGCACGGAATGACGAAAATACGGTCATCCCGAACTTGATTCAGGATCTAATATGCTATTTATTCAGAATGTTCTATTATTTAATATCAAAGGATTATAATGGGATTAAGTATCGGTCTGGTAGGACTTCCAAACGTAGGTAAATCAACCACTTTCAACGCACTCACGAAAGCGCAAAACGCCGAAGCGGCAAACTACCCTTTTTGTACCATCGAACCCAACAAAGCAATCGTTCCGGTTCCCGATAAAAGACTCGCAGAACTCGCCAAAATCGTAAAACCCGAGCGTATCCAGCACTCGACTCTTGACTTCGTCGATATCGCGGGACTCGTCAAAGGCGCTTCCAAAGGGGAGGGATTGGGAAACAAATTTCTCTCCAATATCCGTGAAACCGAAGTTATTTTGCAGATCGTGCGCTGCTTCGACGATGAAAATATCGTTCACAACGAAGGGAATATCGACCCGCTTCGCGACGTAGACATCATCGAAGGGGAACTGATCTTAGCCGATATCGAAGTGCTCTCAAACCGCATAGAACGCCTTAAACGCCAAGCAAAATCGGACAAAAGTGCCGCGGCAACGTTAGAGATGGCGGAGGAACTTGTAGAGTTTTTGGCGGAAGGAAACCTCGCACGCAACTTCCCTAAAGCGGACACCGAAATCTACCAAAACCTTAACCGCGAAATCCGCCTTTTAACCCAAAAAGAGATCATGTACGGTGCCAACGTCGATGAAGACGGTCTTATAGAGGACAACGACTACGTGGTAAGACTTCGCGAACATGCCATGAAAAACAACTGCGAAATCATCAAACTCTGTGCCAAAATCGAAGAGGAGCTTATAGGGCTAGATGATGAAGAAGCCAAAGAGTTTTTAAGCTCTTTAGGCGTCGAGGAATCGGGATTAGAGCAGATCATCCAAAAAGGGTTCGATAAACTCGGGCTTATGAGCTACTTTACCGCAGGGGTCAAAGAGGTTCGCGCATGGACGATTCGCAAAAACACTACCTCCCCAAAAGCTGCGGCGGTGATCCACAACGACTTTGAAAAAGGGTTTATCCGCGCCGAAGTGATCGCCTATGAAGATTTCGTGGCATGCGGCGGCGAAGCAAAAGCCAAAGAAGCAGGAAAAATGCGCCTTGAAGGTAAAGAGTATATCGTGCAAGACGGCGATATCATGCACTTTAGATTTAATGTATAATACCTAACGACACTCCCTAAAAGGAAACAAAATGGATTTAAAATTCGTCGGACCAAAACCTATCATCAGCCACACGGGGATCACTTTTGACAACAACAAAGAGGATAAGTTCGATTATCTCAATATCGTCGTGCAGTTCTTAAAAGCGCTCGATCATACCTACGTCGAAGACAAAACCTACGTGTACGATACCGCTACAAAAAGGCTCTCCCAAAAAGAGCTTTTAAGCGAACTTAAAAAATACTGCCCCGACGTCGAGGCACTTGCCGATAAACGCAACCACGATATCGAAGAAGATATCGCCGAAGAGCTCAAGCGTGCACGCGCGAACCCTCATCTCTCCGACCAAGAAAAAGAGATTTTGGAAAACAACATCTCCATCATGCACAACTACCTCGTGCAGCGCTCCATCAACAAAGCGGTCTATTATGCAACCCTGCAATCACTCGTTGATATGCTCAAAGAGCACCGCATCGAGTATATCGTCGTTCCTATGTACCAAAAGTTCGTTCACGTGTTTCATTCCCTCCAAGGGGTGCTTAAACACCAAAAACGCTCCATAGATTCAAAAATAGAAATATACGAACAAGACGGCAATCTTTTTGCAAAACTCCAAATATTAAATTAATCCTCTTTTTTCAATTTTGTGCTTCGATACTTTTTTTAAAAGTTCCCAGCGCAAAAGCGAAGAAAAACACCCCGATAGAGATAATCGCCCCCAAACTTTTCCACACAACCTCTAGCCCCGCACCGCGAAATAAGATTGCTTGCGAAAGCTCTATAAAATGGGTCGTCGGGGAGAGATACATCAGATACTGCAACAAAAGCGGCATACTCTCATAAGGGGTCACGCCCCCCGAGAGCATCATCAAAGGGAGCACCACCAAGATCAAAACCATCCCAAATTGCGGCATGGAGCTCGTCACCGTTCCCATAAATATCCCGATGGAGCTTGTCGCAAAAAGCATAAAAACGCTACATGCCAAGAAAAGAGGCACGGAGCCTGCCAAAGGAACATCCAAAAATATCTCGACAACAACCAAAAGCGCAAACGCTACCCCGACTAAGATCACGAGAATCGTCGCAAAAATCTTTGCCAAAAGAATCTCTGCACTACGCAGCGGCATCACCAAAAGGTGCTCGATGGTGCCGTGTTCCCTCTCGCGCATAAGTGCCGCGCCCGCCAAAAGGATTGAGAGCATCATCAAGTTACTTATCACCTCGTTGATACTCCCGAACCAACTCCCCTCTAAATTGGGATTGTATTTATAGCTTGCGATCAGATTGATTTGAGGCATA
>JAQUCZ010000215.1 GCA_028685945.1 Sulfurimonadaceae bacterium
ACGAAACGCACATGCTATACCGTGGATGGTGCGGTAGTAGTTTGCCCTAAAACGCCCGATCCCTTCAAGTTCGAACGAGAAGTCAAGCTCGTTGTCCTCTTCAAACACTTTTTTCTGTTTGTCTTCGATAAGCGAGTACGCCATCTCTTCGGTGTCTTTTGCCGTGAGCACGGGAAGATTGAGCGCGCGCAACTCTTTGTCGATACGAATCTGCGGTTCGCTCCCTACGACGAGGTGCAAGTCGGACGAGCCGTATGCCAAAACGCTTTTGAGAAGTTTTTTGATATCTATTGTTTTTCGTTCTTGAGTTTCTTCAGCCATGAAACACTCCTTGATAAGTTTCTTCGTTAAATCCGACTAACAGTTTATCATTAAATTCTACGATTGGACGCTTAATGAGAAGATTTTTTTCGCAAAGCCACGCCTCTTTTGCTTTTGCATCAAGGTTAAGCTCTTTAAGCCCTAGTTCTCTGTATGTGGTGCTTTTTGCGTTAAAAAGAGCTTCTATACCCGCTTTTGCAACCCACATGCCAATCTTTTCGCAAGGGAGCGGTTCGGTTTTGTAGTCGATAAATTCGTAGTCGATAGCGTGTTTTTTGAAAAATGCGAGCGCTTTTTTAACGCTGTCGCAGTTTTTTATGCCGTAGACTTTGAGCATAATCTACTCGATGATTTTGGGTACGATGAAGAAATGTTCTTGCGCTTTTGGAGCGTGCTCTAAAATAGCATCGTTGATCGCACTGTCGCACGAAGGGATATCTTCGCGAAGATGGGTAGAAGCCTCGCTCATGGCGAATTTGTCGTCAACTCCTTCTGTATCGAGTTCACCGAGATTGTCCACAAAGGTTACGATTTCGGAGAGCTGTGCGATCACCTCTGCTCTCTTTTGGGGTGCGATTTTAAGGTAGGAGAGTTTTTCAAGACGCGTTAAAAGAGTATCGTCGATTTGCATGTTTGATCCTGTCGTAATCTAAAAAATATGTAGGAGGATTGTAACAAAAAAACCTTAGAAGAGCCGCGTGTTTGATAAAACTTTAACAAACTATGCGATATTATTTTGCGATTTTATAGAAAATAAGGGATAGATTTTGAGTTTAAAAGAAAATATAACAATGGTAAAAGAGGAGCTCAACTCCGAAGAGAAGTTTTTTGAAAAAGCGGTAATGACCGAAAGATTCGTAAAAAAATACAAAAATATTTTGATCGGTTCCTTTGCCGTGATCGTCGTTGCCGTGGGTGCAAATATCGCGTACGATGCGAATAAATCCCAAGACGTTGCAGCCGCAAACGAAGCGCTTTTAGTGCTGCAAAAAGAGGGTGCGAACGAGCAAGTCTTGGCACAACTCAAAGCAAAAAGCAAAGCCCTCTACGACGTGTGGCAGTTTGCAGAAGCGATCAAAACAAAAGATGCTGCGGCCCTTGAAGCGCTTCGCTCTTCAAACGCTCCTATGATCGCCGATTTGGCGGCGTACGAGAGTGCTAAAACATCGGGCGATTTTGACGGCTACGCTTCAAAACAGGGTGCTCTTTATAAAGATTTGGCGCTTGTACAAAGTGCGGTGCTTTTAATGGGTGAGAACAAAACCGACAAAGCGCACCAAAAACTGCTGATGATCTCTCCCGATTCCCCTGTGGCGCAGGTTGCGTCTGCATTGCTGCATTACGGAGTGAAGTAGATTTTGAAAACTTTACTCTTTCTTTTAGGGCTTGCGGCGGCTCTTCTTTTTAGCGGGTGCAGTTCCAAAAAAGTGTTTGAACCCAAAGAAACCGCGGGCAGTTGGGAACATTACGCAGAGCTTGAAGAGAGCGTGGTAGACATCTCGTTTAATGCCGCACTTTTAGAAGATAACAAAGTGCTCTCAAAAGGGGAGATGCTTGACGTGGCAATCGCAGAAAACTACCGTGTTTTAGGGATGAGCGGCGGTTGGGTCTTAAGCGCGGATATCGACGGAAACCTCACGATGGACGCGACCGACGCAAGCGGCAAACAGGAGCGTTTTGCGCTTAAAAAAACGGTGGCGGGGGCATCGGTAGAAGAGGATGTTTTGGCGGTTTTATTTGCCGATAACGAACTTGCACTCTATTCGGTTGCAACCAAAGAGCTGCTTTTTAAAGAACAGGGCAACCCTCCGATCATCATCGACGCACGGATCGTCAATCCGCAGTTTATGAACGATCTGGCACTCTTTTTGACGCTTGACGGTAAAGTGGTGATCGTCAACACGAAACTCAAAAAGAAACTTCGCACCGTGATCGTAAGTACACAGGAACATTTCAACAATATCATCTATTTTGCTATCGTAGACAACAAGCTTATCGCCGCAACCGCGCACAAACTCTTCTCTCTCGGCGAAAAAGAGATACGTGTAAACCACGAGGTGCGAACTATTGCCAACGATACAAAAAATATCTACGTAGCAACCAAACAGGGGGAGGTGCTGGTATTAAACCCCGCTTTGGACGTACATGCCAAGATCAAGTTCCCTTTTGCCCACTTTTTGGGAATAATCGTCGAAGAGGAGAGAGTTTATCTGCTTGAAAAAGAGGGGTATCTCATCGAAGCGACAAAAGACCTGCAAGAGTATAAAATTTACGAAGCGGACGTAGAAGAGGCTCTCGTGTTCGTGGGGCAAAAAAGTTTTTACAACGACGATACTATCATCCAAATCAAATGATCTCTAAAGAGCTTGAAGCGTTTTTAGAGTTCATAACCGTAACCCGCTCTTTAGGGCAAAAAACGATCGAGGCGTACACGAGCGATCTTCTCCATATCGAAGAAGCGGTGGCTGCACCGCTCATCACCCTTGATCTTGAAAAAATCCTCTCCTACCTCGGTCGCTACGACAACAAAAGAACCCGCAACCGCAAACTCTCCTCTATCAACGCTTTTTTTGATTTTTGCTATAAAAACCGCTAC
>JAQUCZ010000216.1 GCA_028685945.1 Sulfurimonadaceae bacterium
ACCGCAAACATCTTGGCATGGCAGTCAATACAGGGGTTAAAATTTTTCCCGTAACCGTGTTTGGGATCAAACAAAACATCTTGAAGATACTCGTCTTGGATGTCGATGATTTTAAGCTCCGCACCCACCTGTTCACACATGCTTTTCATGTGGGTGAGTCTGTCTTTTGTGCTTCCAAATCCCGTATTGATATTTATCGCTACGACGTCGATCCCTTGGTTTTTAATCAGTTTAACCGCCAAAGTGGAGTCGAGTCCGCCGCTAAAGAGTGCTATTGCTTTCATGTTTTTCCTTTGTGTTAAGGCACAGGAGTGCGTTTTGGATTAGGCTCCAAAAGGCACCAGTTCACCTTGTTTTAGTGTGTCGATCTTACCGCGAAACTTCCGTATCAAAAAAGCTTTTTGCTCAAACGAAACAGAGTTTTGCAGATTTATTTTTTTGAGTTCCCGCTCATAGTAACGCCGCAAAAACGGAATCAGCTCCGCTTTGAGCTCCCCCTCGGTTTTAAGAGGTGCAATCCCCTCGTCCACCCGTATCGCCATCAGCTGCGGCGCATCAAAAGCACCTTGGAGCGCAAGAGTAAACTCGTACGAGTGAAACTGTAGCAGCGAAGGGTCGAGCACGTCGAGAATCATGTCGATAAACTGCGGGTACTCCAAAACAGTTTTAATCAAACTCAGTTCCCACATATCTTTGTGCTTATCGTTTTTAACGTTTGGTTTGTTAGGTGTTTGGTTTGTTTGCGACGTTATTTTCACCAGTGAAGGGCTTACCCCAAGCCCCCCCAAACGGGATGCCAAATAGGTTTTATATTCCTCTTGCAAAAGGGGCGAGAGGGTTTTTAAGTAACCTATCCCCTCTTGCATACAGCTCTCTTTGGCTTTAGGATCGCGCAAATCGTACCCTGCCAAAATTTCGTCCAAAACATACTCTATAAAAGGCTTAGGCTTGCGAAAAAGGTTTGAAAGCTCTTCAACCTCACCGTTTTTCACCATGTCGGCAGGATCAAGCCCCTCCCCAAAAAGGATAACCCCGCCGCTAAACCCCGTCGCACTTAAAAGCTTCGAAGCTTTGAGCGCCGCGGCACGCCCAGCCTTGTCCCCGTCGTACGCCATGACGATCTTGGGCTCCCCTTTGCGCAGAAGCGGAAGATGCTCGTTTGTAAGCGCCGTACCCAAAGTTGCCACGGCATTGGTAAACCCCGCTTGATGCAGCATCACCACGTCGAGGTAGCCTTCGGTTACGATCATCTCCTTTTTTTTGAAAATATCCTGCTTGGCATGGTGGTACGCATACAAAAGGCGCGATTTGTTGAAAAAAGGGGTTTCGGGAGAGTTGACGTATTTTGCCTGATGCCCCGTAATAGTTCTGCCCCCAAACCCGACGACGGTGCCGTTTGAAGAGTGGATAGGAAAGGTAATACGCTCAATAAAACGGGCATACGGACGCCCTCCGTCCGCCCCCAAAACCCCCGTATTGATCGCTTCGGGCATCGGAAACTGCTGCTCTTGAATAAAACGGATCGTACTTTGCGAATCGGGGGCGTACCCTATACCGAATTTTTCGATGCTGCTCTCGTAGATGCCGCGCTCTTTAAGGTATGCAAGCGCGTTGTTGTTCGTCAAAAGAAGTTTTTGGTACCACTCGTTGACCCTCTCCATAAGATTGGAGTGGGGGCGCACCTGTTTTTTGTCGGTATAACCGAGTGAAAAATTGTAAGTAGATGCAAGTTTTTCGAGTGCTTCTGGGTAATTGAGCTTCTCGTACTCCATCACGAACCGAACGCTGTCGCCCCCTGCACCGCATCCGAAACAATGGTAAATCTGCTTAGAAGGGCTTACAACGAACGAGGCTGTTTTTTCATCGTGAAACGGGCACGGCGCTTTGAAGTTTGCACCTGTCTTTTTCAGTTCTACGTAGGAGCCTACGACATCGACAATATCAAGTCTGGCTTTAAGCGCTTCGATCGATTCTTGAGTAATCATAAATGCAATTATATCGCTTCATCCTTAGCTTTTGGACAAGGAAAAACTATTACTCTTATTTATAATATTATTTTATAAAGCTTATAATACTTACGATTTTTAAGTTCTTTTTTACGCACTCACGGATAAAGTTCCGTTATATTTTTTATAAGGAAACTCGATGTATAAAACAGTAACGTCATTACTTTTGTTAGGAACACTCTCTGCGGGTGCTTTCGGGTACGATCTTCAAAAAGCCAAAGATTTTGAAAAATTTTACGCAGGGATGACCCAAAAGGCATGTGCAGATTCAAAACTTTTCATAAGCGCAACCGATACGATGCAACTTATCAAAGAGGATAAAGAGTACCTTATTTTAGACGTCAGAAGTGCGGGGGAATACTCCGTGATGGGAGTCAATCTTAAAAAATCGCTCCATATCCCGATCGAGCATTTGTTTAAAAAAGAAAATCTCGACAAACTTCCTACAAACATCCCCGTCATCGTTACATGCCACTCGGGAACGCGCGGTCTTATGGCAACAATGGCGCTTAAACAAGCGGGATTTACAAACATTCAAGTGCTCAAAGGGGGGCTTATCGCTCTCGCCGATGCCAACACCCCGGCAAGCGCTCCGATGCAATAAATTTGGAATAAAAAAATTATTATGGTACAATTCGCTTTCAAATTTTTACAGAAAGTGGGTGATGTGATATGCCAGGTATTGTACTTCGCCAAGATGATAATTTTGATGCAGCTTATAGACGCTTCAAAAAACAAACTGACCGTAACTTAGTTGTTACTGAAGCGCGTGCTAGACGTTTCCACGAAACAGAAACTGAAAAGCGTAAAAAGTTCAAAATTGCTTCTCGCAAGAAAATGCTTAAACGTCTTTATATGATGAGACGTTACGAATCACGCCTGTAATATAAGCCTTCGGGCTTATATTC
>JAQUCZ010000217.1 GCA_028685945.1 Sulfurimonadaceae bacterium
TTTACGAAAATTGCGTTGCCTATGGGACCTACTGCCATGCCGTACTCCTTCACTTCTTATTATTTTTCGGAGGTGAGGCTTTAGCCTCATAAAAATCTACACACCACAAATGCGGCTAAAGCCGCATCTCCGTACAACTATCTCGTATCGACCTCTATCGTTTTATATTTGTTATACAAAACATTCGCACCCTCTTGGATGTTCACCTCGCGTCTGGGGGTATAATCGACCAAATAGCGCCCTTTTTCAAACATGGTAAACTCCACACAAAGTTTTGCGGCGCTCTCGATGATGTGGATCGGGACGTTTTGCTTGTCGGTGGTGATAATCACGTGCGCACTCGGGCGCTCTTTCATATGGATCCACACATCTTTGGCTTTGGCGCTGCGAAGCAGGTCGATATTCCCCTTTTCACTTTTGCCCAACTGCACCTTGTACCCCTCGATCCAAAAGGTCTCGATCGACTCGTTGTGTTTTACCTTTTTCCCCTGTGTCTGTTTGGGAAAAAGCATAGTAATTTTTGCGACGTCTTTGGCTTCTTGGACGATGTTTATAAAGAGTTCCATATGCTTGATCTTCGATTCGAGCGACTCTTTTTCTATGTGCATATGTTGCGCTTTTTGCTTTGCCTTTTTTCCCCGCGTAAACAAAGACGATGCCATCATCGCTACACTCGGGTAGGCTTTAAGCAGGTCGATCTCCACGTCGCTTCCGTCGTAGTCTTTAAGATGTACGACGCTGCGGTAGGGCTTTACCTCGTGCATATGGGATAAAAGCAGGTTCCCGTAGTGTTGGAGTTTTTGCGCCTCGTCAAGCAAAAGCGCTTCATCCTCAAGGTTTGTCAAAAGCGTTTGGAGTTTTTGGAGCTTTTTTTGCAAAAAAGCGATCTTTTGTTTTTTCAGCGACGCAAGTTTTGCATCCTGCTCGTTTTGGTACTGCGCGTACAAAAACGCTTCGACATCCTCAAGCGGGTACTCTTTTGCTTCAAAAGGTGCATGGGGCACGTCGAGAAGTTTTTGCCCCACCCGCACCTCGCGAAACGACGAGAAAAGATCGACATGCCGTAATGCCTCAAGCACGATCAGGTTTTCATCGAGCAAAATCACGTTGGTATGTTTGCCCGTAAACTCAAACTGCAAGTAGCTTATCTCCTGCTTATACGCCGAAGCGACGGAGGTTTTAAAGCGCACGATCTTATCGCCGTTGAGCAACTCTACGCCTAAAATATCGGCACGGTTAAAACGTTTAAAGAGCACTACGTCAAAGGGGGCATTATAGACTTTGGAGCGCTCGTAGGAGGGAGCTTTGAAGATGGTCGCATTGGAGCGCTGCATCTCGAAATAGAGCTCTTCGCCTCTATCGAAAGCGATCTTTACGATCGTGTCGGAAACCCTGTAGATTGCCGCTATTTTTTTGAAATTTTGTAAGTAGGTTATGATTTGTTTGAGGTGTGATAATTTCATAAGGAGATTTTATCACACTTCCTACAAATCTTAAGAGTTTATCGGGAAACGACTCGGTTTCTGCCGTTTTGTTTTGCTTCATAGAGCGCTTCATCGACCCTTTTGAGGAGCGATTCTTTTGTTTCCCCCTCTATGTAGCAGGTTACGCCAAAAGATACCGTGATGTTAGGTACCCCTTCAAAGTGATGGTTTTTAATCCGTAGGCGCAGCGTTTCGGCTATGCGGCGCGCTTGATCGAGTGCAACCGATTGCAGAGCTACGACAAACTCTTCACCGCCCCATCGTGCTACGAAGTCCCCTTGGCGCAGCGTCGCTTTTACCAACGAAGCCACCTCGGCAAGCACCCGATCTCCCGCATCGTGCCCGTAGGTATCGTTCACCGCTTTAAAATGGTCGATATCAAAAAAGATCACCGCCAAAGGCATAGCAATACTTTGCGCTATCGCCATCTCTTTTTCGATCACTTCGTTGAATTTGGCTCGGTTAAAAAGCCCCGTCAAAGGGTCGATCGACGCACTCGAGCGAAGCTCTTCCATTTTACGAAACTCTTTGGTGATTTCGGCAAAAGAGATAAGATAGAGGCGTTTGCCCTCCACGTGAAGCTCACGAACTTCGGGGCGGAAATATCTTTTTTCCCCTTCGTGTTTTACAACGATTTTCAGCTCGGAATCACGCTGCTCTTTGCGTAAGCACTCGATCCAGTCGGTACAGTTTTCAACACTCTCTTTGGGGTGAGCCCCCTCTACTTTTTCAAACATATCCCCAAACGTGGCATAGCGCTCTTTAAACTCTTCCAAAGAGCGTAGCGCGAAAAAATCAAGGAGCGTTTTGTTGGTATAGATAATCTCTTTCTCGTCGCTCAAAATAAGAAGACTCGGCTCGGCATCAAGAATATTTTGCAAAAGATGCTGCGTCGATGCGATCTCTTTTGTTCGTAGTTTCACCTCATTTTGAAGGTTTTTGTTGGCGTTGAACTGCTTGTGGATAAGCACCGTAATGCTCAAGAGAAAAAAGAGCACGATCAACTTGATAATTATTACCTTCTCTTCGATCCCCTCTTTAATCGTTTCGTATTTGCTGCTATCAAGCGCGATGCTGATACCCCCGAGGATATCGCCGAGTTTGTACCCCTGCTCCGCATGGCATGCCAGACAATCCTGCGTCGTTACGAGTGCGCCCATATAGTTGAACTTCCCTTTTTCAAAGGTGTAGTATTCCTTTTGGTTCGTCTTGGCAAAATACTCCAACGCTTCTTTCTCGAACGGCGTCGCTACGTTGGCAGGATTGAGAGGATTAAGGCTCGTGATACGGAAGTGAAAATCCTCTATTTGCGCGATCTCGGAGAGCTGGCGGGTCATCCACGCGGGGTTTATTTTGATAAGGCTAAGGTTTGCGTCCACTCGCAAAACATTGTCGCGCAAATAGGGGTTTGGCACCTCGTTC
>JAQUCZ010000218.1 GCA_028685945.1 Sulfurimonadaceae bacterium
AAGCCCAAACTTCGGGCAACAAGCAAATGGAAAAAACAGGTCTGCTGCTCATTAGCTCCATGCCAAAGGTGATAAAAACGCTTACCGTCGTGGGGGTGATTGCGATGCTGCTCGTCGCAGGCGGGATTATGACACACAACGTAGAAGCGCTGCACCATATAGGGTTTTTAAACAACATGCTAGGGGAGATTTTTATAGGCGGCGTACTCGGATTCGGCGTTATTGCTCTTTTGAAGCTCAAAGAGATTGTGAAACCTAAAAACGGATAGAGAGGTAAAAACTTATTTCAAAAAGAGCGTCGTCGCTGAGATAGTTGTTTTTTTTATAGACGGCGTAGGGTGGCTTCGTGGTGGTCTCGTAACCGCTTTTTGGAAGCCACTCTTGGTACACCCATTGGATAAATTTAAGCATATCCCCTTGCTCTCCGCTAAGATCGAATTTCGCATAAATCCCGTCTGCTATCGTAAATTGCGGCACTCTGTCGCTTTTGATTTTGTATGGTTTTTCCGTCGCCACACATGCCACGTACCGGCATTCGCCAAGGGGCGTGACGGTGGGGTTGTCGTGAAAAAGCGCTATCTGTTTGTATTCGCTTACGCCGTTTGAGTAGATCCATGTTTGGAGTTTTTGCCATGTTTGTTTGATGGCGGCGTTGTAGCCGTCGTGGCGGAGGTAGTAACTTTGGATCCGCGGCATCTTGACGATCGTGGGTTCGAGATGCTCAAACGAAGCGGTAGAGTTTTTTGCTTTTTCCGATTGGTTGATAATCTGCTGCGAATAGCGTTTGTATCCGCCGTTTTTCCACTCTTTTGGGGTCATGCCGAAACGCTCTTTAAAAACACGCAAAAAAGATGTTTGGGAGCTGTAGCCGCACATTTTTGCCACTTCGCTGATGGTAGAGAGGGTATTGGTCAAAAGAAGGTTCGAGGCTTTTTGAAGACGGATAGATTTGATGCTTTCGTAGATGTTTTTATCAAACACCTCTTTAAAAATGCGATGGAGATGAAATTTCGATATTTGCATCGTTTGGCTTAGCTCCTCAATGTCGATATCTGTATCGATATGGGTGTAGATATAATACATCAGATCGTTGGCGATTTGGATTCTTTTATGAAGCGTCTGTTTTTTCATGCAATAATTGTAGCATAAAACATAACTTTTCTTGGCATGTAACGATAATAAAAATAGCAATTATAGATAGTTTTTAAAGCACTAATAATTGAGAATATTTTTTTTGATTCCATTACAATAGCGTGCAAATTTACGCAAGGGGTCAAAAATGAAAAAGATTTCTAAAGTACTGGTGGCAAATAGAGGGGAGATCGCACTGCGAATTATTCGCGCGTGCAAAGAGCTTGGGATAAAGAGCGTCGCTATATTTTCCGAGGTGGATATCGAGGGGATTTGGGTGAAAAAAGCGGATGAGTGCTACCCGATAACGGGCGATCCGCTCCAAGCGTATCTCAATTACGAGAGAATCATATCGCTGGCAATCAAAGCGGGGTGCGATGCTATCCATCCGGGGTACGGATTTTTATCCGAAAATGCAGAATTTGCGGAGGCATGCGGTAAAAACGGCGTGATTTTTATAGGTCCAAAACCTGAACATATTGCGCTTTTCGGCGATAAAATGGCATCGAAAGTGGCGATGAAAAAAATAGGCGTGCCTGTTTTGGAGGGGACGGACGAGCCGATTTTAGATAAAAATGAGGGTGCGAAAATCGCCAAAGAGATAGGTTTTCCCGTGATTATCAAAGCGGCTTTCGGCGGCGGCGGGCGCGGTATGAGGATCGTCAAAAGTGCCAAAGCGTTCGATGAGATGTTCGATTCGGCGACGAACGAAGCGAAAAAGTATTTCGGCAAAGAGGAGGTGTTTATAGAAAAATACGTCGAAAACCCTCGCCATATCGAGATTCAAATTATCGCCGACAAATACGGAAATGTGCTGCATTTGGGGGAGAGGGATTGTTCGATCCAAAGACGTCACCAAAAAGTGATCGAGATAGCGCCTTCGCCGCTGCTTAAAGAGCAAACACGCAAAGAGATTTGCAGGGTTGCGACCAAAGCGATGTTTCGACTCGGGTATGAGAGCGTGGGAACGGTAGAGTTTCTTGTGGACGAAGAGGAAAATATCTACTTTATCGAGATGAATACGCGGGTGCAGGTGGAGCACCCCGTCACCGAGATCATCACGGGGGTAGATATTATCCAAAGGATGATCGAGATCGCCGAAGGGGATAAACTCAAATTTTTACAAGAGGAGATCCGTTTTCGCGGCTATGCGATCGAGTTTAGAATAAACGCCGAGAACCCTCAAAACAATTTTTTCCCCTCCACGGGGACGATTACAAACTATCTAACCCCCGGGGGACCGGGCGTACGGCTTGATTCAAGTGCTTACTCCGGCTACACCATCGTACCCAATTACGATTCTATGGTTGCAAAGCTGATCGTATGGGCGCTTGATTGGGAGGGTGCGGTAAAAAAAGCTTCACGCGCACTCGATGAGTTTTATATCGACGGGGTGATCACCAACATCACGCTTCATCGCGAAATCGTCAAAGATGCCGATTTTATGGCGGGACGTTTTAACACGAGTTATCTCGATAAAAAAATGGAGCTTTTTAATCTTCAAGCAACAAGGTCGATAGAAAAAGAGGAGGAGAAAATCTCTTTTATAACCAACCTGATTAACAAGATAAAATCGCACAAACTCAGCGTACGCCACTAACTTCTTAATTGATGTTACGCACTTTATGAGCAAAGCCCATAAAGTGGCAGGGACAGACGTCCCTACAATCCCCTGACGCTACCCGTATCTTTCCGATACGGGAGAAAAACTGACAACTTACACCCTTTCTGAAGTAAGTGCGTAAGGTCAGTTCTTAACAAAAAAT
>JAQUCZ010000219.1 GCA_028685945.1 Sulfurimonadaceae bacterium
CCCTCAAAGGGGGCAGAGGGTACTGGCGCATTAATTTAAACATGGAAAATCTTTAAGCCAAATCAAGTTACAATCGTTGTAAATTCGTTGGCATGTAGGTTTGTTTGCAAAAAAAATATTTCTTCTTCTGTTTCTTCTCTTTGATGCCTCTCTTCTCTATCTGGGCAATACGTATAAAGCGTTCAAGGTAGAAGACGCGCTCCAAAACAGATACGCCGCCCTCGCGCAGTCGCTCGATGCCGAGCTTGTGATGATGATCCAAGAGAAAAAAAACGCGACCCTCTCCATAGCGGTCTCTCTGGCACGCGGGCACAATCTCAAACAGCGCTTAAAGCACAAAAAAGCGATGGCTCCTATCTACGACGCCGACAATACGTTTTTGGGATTTTTGGAGGTGGTAACCCATTTTAATTCCCTCGCTCGTAAAATCGAAGAGAAAGGGTTTAAGCCCCTCATTGCACTCGATCCGAAATTCAAATCGCAAATTATCGCTCCCTATACGAAAATATACGCGCGCAATCACTACATAGCCAACGAAAATGCCGACGACAAACCGGTATCGCTCTTGGCAGAAAAAGGGATCGATCAATTTGTTTCTCCCCTAAAAAACCACCTCGTGTATGAGAACTACCTCATCCTCAACCGACCGATTCTTGACCACGAAAAAAGTTTTCTCGCAAACTTTTTAGTGTTTATACCGCTTGAGACCATCGACGACGCTTCGATCCAAACGCTCAAAACAAACATCAACCTCGTTATCTTCTTTTTCCTTATTTTGGGCGTTTTTCTTTTTTACTCCCTTTATAAAAAATTTATGACGCACTCTTTGGAAGCTTCGAACTTTTATACGTGGATTTTTATCTCTTTGTTTGTGAGTTTAAGCGGGGTCTATTTTTTTGTTTTAAGCTGGTATTTCGAGAGCCAAAAAAACGAATTCATCAAAACCTACGACCAAAACGTCGTGCGCGATTTTAAGATCATTACGGGCAACTACAGCCATTTTGCCCGCAGCACCTACACGCTCATTATCAACAAGCCCCAAGTGCTCGATCTACTTAAAGAGGCATATAAAGGCAAAAAACAAAAGGCAGAGGCGAGAGAAAAACTCTACCTGCTCCTCTACAAAGAGTACGACTACCTCACAAAATCGGGGCTCAAACAGCTTCACTTTCAGCTCAAAGACAACGAGTCGTTTTTACGTTTTCACCGCCCAAAAAAATTCGGCGACAACCTAAGCGGCATACGTGCCACCATCGAGTACGTCAATAAAAATCTCGTCGGGATCGAAGGGTTTGAAGAGGGGAGAATTTTTAACGGTTTCCGCCACGTTTACCCCCTCATGGGGATAGACGATCAGGGCAGAAGCCTCCATTTGGGGAGCGTCGAAATCTCTTTTAGCGCCTATGTTTTAACCCAAGAATTTACGAGATCGCACGAAGCCAAAGCAGGGTTTGTTATCAGCCAAAAAGAGGTAGAGAAAAAAGTATTTGCCAACGAAAAAAGCAACTACGAACCAAGCCCGTTCGAGGGATTTTTATACGAATCGAGCATCGTAAACGAGCTTGAAAAGACGTTTTCGCATATACAAACGGCACAACTTGCAAAGAGCGACATCAAACAAGCCGCCGCCGAAGTACATAAAGGGGAGGTATTTTCGGCGATCTCCGAGGATGCCAAGTCGATCTTTACCTTTGTTGCTTTTAAAAACCCCGTAACCAAAAAGGTTGCTTCGGCGATTATCCTCCAAGAGGATACCGATCATATCACCAACCTTCGAACGCAGCATTTTATGCTTTTGGTATTCGGCATCACGGCGATCCTCTTTTTGCTCCTTTATCTCTATAAAGAGCTTAGTTCCTCAAGAATCTACCGTACGCTTTTGAAAAAAACTCAAAATATTTTAGACGCACAAGATGCGATCGTCGTAGTCACCGACGGCAAATCGATCATCGATGCGAACAAAAGGTTTTTCGATTTTTTCGGGTTTGAAAACTTGGAGAGCTTCAAACAGCGTCATGCATGCATTTGCGACTGTTTTGAAAAAGACCCCAAATTTTTCCACATCGACACCCCGCAAAATAACGAATCTTGGGTTGCGACTTTGCTGCGTCTGCCCGCCAAAGAGCATATCGTCTCGATGCGTTCCAAAGACAAAGTACGCCACTCCTTTGCCCTAAGCATCAGCTCTTTTGAGGAGAACTTTATCATCTCCTTCTCCGATATCAGCGAGACGCTTGATGAGCAATTCATGCTTGAAGCAAAAGCGATGCACGATGCCCTTACAAACGCTTATAACCGCGAGTATTTCCATAAAATCTTTCCCCGTTTTCTAAGCGAGAGCCGCGAAAGGGAGCTAGAGCTCGGAGTGATTATCTTCGATATCGACCATTTTAAAAAAGTAAACGACACCTACGGGCACAACGCGGGGGATACGATCTTAAAACATCTGGTCAAAACGGTTCACAAATCGATCCGCTCCGAGGATATTCTCGTACGCTGGGGCGGCGAAGAGTTTATTGTCCTCGTAAAAACAAGATCGCTCCAAGATGTTGCGCGCTTGGCGGAGAACATCCGCACGAGAGTTGCCAAAGAGCGTTTTGAAGAGGTGGAACATATCACATGCAGTTTCGGAGTAGCTGTTTATAGAGATGCAGAAACGATCGAAGAAGCGGTAGCACGTGCCGATAGCGGGCTTTACGAGGCAAAACGGGAAGGAAGAAACCGCGTCATCGTGGTAAATTAAGTCTATCCTGAAAGAAACAAACTGCTTGGGAGAAAAAAGTTTCTCTTACCTTTCTCCCTTATAATGGCGCCAAAAAAACGGCAGGTTTATGGATACTATTTCCCAAAGGCTCGATAGTTTCTTGGCATGTATGGTTGCAGAAAAATTT
>JAQUCZ010000220.1 GCA_028685945.1 Sulfurimonadaceae bacterium
ACCCCGCGAGAATGGGCACGGCTTCAAGGCTTTCCCGATACCTACAAAATACCGGTAAGCGATACGCAAGCATATAGACAGTTCGGTAATTCCGTAAGCGTTCCCGTGATTCAAGAAATCGCAAAAATTATTATCGAAAAGTTGGATATGCAAAATGCCGTGCAAAAGGAAACGACGGTACATGCCAACGAGAGATATGAACTTTTTGCTACGGTAGGGTTGTAGTTATGGCTATGAATAAAGGGGAATGGAGCGAAGTTTATACTTTTTTAAAACTTTTGGCGGACGGAAAACTCTACGCGGCAGATGCAGATTTGAATAAAATAAGCGAAATATATTACCCGATTTTGCAAATTTTACGCGATGAAAACGGGGCGAATTTAATTTTTGACAGACAATCTGAAATAAAAATTGTAGATGTTTCCGGGAAAGAGTTGCTTTGCGTACCGTTACATGATTTCAAAAACAAATCTTCAGAACTCTTGGCGGAAATTAAAAATGCCAAAGCAGCTTCTTTTGAAGTTCCTTTGATTGAAAATTTTATGCGTTCTATACATGTAAAACAATTAAAAGCAAAATCGCAAGAAAAACGGGATATTACGATCGTCGTGCACGATATTTTTACGGGCTATAACCCTACGTTGGGATTTAGCATAAAATCGAAACTCGGCGGGGCTTCTACGCTTTTGAACGCTAGCGGCGCGACAAACTTCATCTTCAAATCAACCCGCCCTTTAAGCGAAGAGCAAACGGCAGAGGTCAATGGCATCGATTCAAAAACTAAAATCAGAGATCGTATTTTGAAAATTGAATCATTCGGTTCAAGCTTGGAGTTTTATAAAATGCAAAGCGAAAATTTCGAGCGTAATCTCGTGATGATCGATTCTAAATTTCCCGAAATACTTGCGCAAGTGCTTAAAAACTTTTACAAAGGGGAAGCAAATACGATAAGCGATGCGGTAGAAAAACTCAACATAATAAATCCTCTGGGGTACGACGTCTCAAGCAATCACCCTTTTTATGCCTACAAAATCAAAAACTTTTTAACCGACTGCGCACTCGGTATGACGCCCGCTACGCTTTGGACCGGAAAGTACGATGCCAACGGCGGGTATATTATCGTCAAAGAAGACGGCGAAATTCTTTGTTACCACATCTACAATCGAAACGAGTTTCAAGAGTATTTGTTTGCAAATACGAAATTGGAAACACCCAGCAGTACGAGACACGGTTTTGCAACGGTTTATAAAGAGGACGGCGAGGACTATTTCAAGCTGAACTTGCAGATTCGATTCAAGTAGTAAGGGTACAACGTATGGACTGGTTTATCCTATTTATCGCAGGTTTGCTTGAGGTGTGTTGGGCTATCGGTTTAAAATATACCGATGGATTTACCAAGTTTTGGCCGAGCGTGGCAACTATCGTCTCGATGGTTGCGAGTTTTATATTGCTCGGACTTGCCATGAAAAACCTTCCCGTAGGTACCGCGTACGCGGTGTGGGTCGGCATCGGCGCTCTTGGCACGGCGATCTTGGGGATTGTTTTATTCGGAGAATCGGCGCAGATGCTTAAAATTCTCAGTCTTATTTTGATATGCGCGGGTATCGTCGGGTTAAAGCTGGCGCATTCGTAAATCTTTAGGCATTGGCATGTGTCGATCTAAAAACCCGTTATCATAAAATCAACCGCTGCAATGATTTCGTCTCTTTTGTGTTCTAAAGAGCAGATACATGGACCTAAATGCCTGAGAGAGACGCCTGCGAGTTCTGCCGTCGACATAGTGATTTGCATACCTTTTACGCTAAATTTCGGATTAAGTATTTTTGCAGGCTGCATATTGACGACTAAAGGGACGACGACTCTTGTTGCGAGGTTTTTTAGAAGATCGTTTTGAATATCAAGCAAAAACGGTATCTCTTTGTTTGTTTTGGGATTGAGATTTTCATAAACATCAAACTGCGCCATTAAAAATTTCTCATTTCGTCGCCGAAAGAGCCGTGGTCGGTAACTCTCTCATTATATTTTTCAATCGAACTTTTATTTTGTGCTTCCCAATTTTGGCTCTCTTTTTCTTTTATAATCTGTATAAGTGTTTGTTCTAAAGAGCTTGAGATATTGATGTGCAGCTCTTTTGCTTTTGTGAGCAAATCGGAATTGATGGTGAGGTTTGTCGCTTTTTTCTTTGCGTGAACGTTATAAAGTGCGCTCATGTGTCTTCCTAATGTGTATAAAATATGTGTATGATTATATCATTGAAATTTTACGATACAAAGAAAACCTTAATAAATGTTGCAAGCAAGGGAAAATCGTTTCTTTTTATGGTACATTTTCTCTTTAAAAAATGAAAGGAATTTATATGAATATAGGCGGACTATTTGCGATTTTAGACGATGTGGCGGCGACGCTTGACGACGTGGCGGTGATGAGCAAGGTGGCGGCGAAAAAGACCGCGGGGATTTTGGGGGACGATCTGGCGGTGAATGCACAGATGTCGTCCAATTTTGCGAGCGATAGGGAGTTGCCCGTGCTTTGGGCGATTGCCAAGGGATCGTTTGTAAACAAACTCATTATTCTCCCCGTAGCATTTTTGCTTTCGGCGTTTGCACCGTGGATGATCGTGCCTATTTTGATCGTAGGAGCGCTGTATTTGAGTTACGAGGGTGCGGAAAAAATTGCGGAGTATTTCCACTCCCTTTTGCATAAAGACAGCCCCAAAGAGCCTCACGGCGGCGTGGAGGACGTGAGCGAACAAGAGAAGATTAAAAAAGCGATCACTACCGACTTTATCCTCTCGGTTGAGATTATCGTTTTAGCGCTTGGAACCGTGAGTAAAGAACCGCTTTTGACGCAGATTATCGTGACGAGTTTTATCGCTTTGCTTGCAACGGTG
>JAQUCZ010000221.1 GCA_028685945.1 Sulfurimonadaceae bacterium
TTTAGACTGCAAGTTCCTAAAACCTTAGGAAGCATTAATCCCGAGATTTTAAATCCGAGAAATGCTTGGAAAGATACGGCGAAATTTGAAGAGACGCGCGATAAGCTAGCAACTATGTTTATCGAAAACTTTAAAAAGTACCAAACTGAGGATCATGAATTTGACTACTCCGAAGCAGGACCGAAAATCGGTTCGTAAATATCCGTTATGGCATGGTGCAAAAAAACGCCATGCCATAGATTTTTATCTCTTTTTCTTTTTTGTGGCATGTGTCAAATAAAACCACAAAGTTCCTCCGAAAATTACTAAAATAACAGGCGCAATCCAAGGTTTTTCGCCGATCGTTTCAGCTACTTTGACCAAAAAACTTCCCGAATAATAACTTGCCAGCCCGATTACAAGAGCCCAAATCGCGGCGCTAGCAACGTTAAAGATCGCAAATTTTTTAAAGTCGTACTTTGTCAGTCCGATGGCGATGGGGATAAGTGTTTTGATACCGTAGATAAATTTTTGTATCAGGATGATCCATGAACCGTACTTTTTCATCATCATATGAGAAAGCGCAAGCTTGCGGCGGTGTTTTTTGATCCCCTCCATCATCATGGTTTTTTGGTAGCGCGCCATGTAAAAGAGCATAAAATCTCCCAATGCATTCGCGACAAAGGCAATGGCGATCGAGAGAGTTAAATCCATTTTACCCATAAAAGACAAGACGCCTGCGCCGATCAGGGCAACGAACCCGCCTCCCAAAGAGTAGAGAAAAAGTCCTATATACCCGTATGTAGCCAAATTACTAAATGTGTCTTCCATGTTTTTCCTAAAGTTGTTTTATTTTTGCTATCTCATCGCGCAGACGAGCGGCTTCTTCAAAGTTAAGCTCTTTGGCGGCTTGCTTCATGCGTAGCATAAGCTCCCCAACAAGTGCTTTTCGTTCCGAGGCGGGCATTTTATCGATTTTTTTATGTTTTTGGTAGAGCCCCCCTTGGTCTTCAAGCTTGAGGTTTTCATCAAGTTTTCTGATCGTCGTCGTAGGGGTGATGCCGTGTGCCTTATTGTAAGCATCTTGGAGTTCGCGTCGTTTGTTGGTTGTCTCTATGGCGCGTTGCATCGAACCCGTTATCTTGTTTGCATAAAGGATAACGCGACCGTTAGCATTTCTAGCACCCCTGCCTATTGTTTGAATAAGGGCCGTTTCGCTCCGTAAAAAACCCTCTTTATCGGCATCTAAAATGGCAACCAAGCTTACTTCGGGGAGGTCAAGCCCTTCGCGTAAAAGATTGATCCCGATGAGCACGTCAAACTCCCCAACACGCAAGGCGCGTATGATTTGATTTCTCTCTATCGTATCGATATCGGAGTGCATATATTGCACCTTTATCCCTAAATCGGCAAGGTATTTGGTAAGTGCTTCCGCCATCTTTTTGGTCAAGACGGTGATGAGTACCCGTTCGTTGCGCAGGGTAATCTTTTTGATCTCGTCGTGGATATCTTCCACTTGATTATCGGACGGTTTAATCTCTATAACGGGGTCTAAAAGCCCCGTCGGGCGGATAATCTGTTCTGCTTTGGCATGTGAGATATTGAGTTCGTATTCAGAGGGTGTCGCCGAGACGAAAAGATAGTGGGGAGCTTTTTGGATATACTCGTCTATCATAAGCGGACGGTTGTCCAGAGCACTTGGAAGCCTAAAGCCGTACTCTACGAGCACCTCTTTGCGTGCTCGATCCCCTGCGTACATGCCACGAAACTGAGGCAAAGAGACATGAGATTCATCGACGATCACGAGATATTCTTTGTGATGCAGCTCAAAATAGTCGAGCAACGTATAAGGCGCTTCCCCAGGCTGCTTGTTTGTCAGGTGGCGCGAATAGTTTTCGATCCCTTTGCACATTCCCGTAGTCTGGAGCATCTCCAAATCAAACTCTACCCTCTGCTTGAGACGTTGGTACTCTACAAGCTTCCCCTCTTTTTCAAAGTAGGCAAGTCGCGCATCAAGCTCATCTTCGATCCGTTTGATCGCTACTGCCATTTTTTCTTGCGAGACACTAAACTGGGAGGTTGCGTAGATGGTAAATTGTTTATGCGATTCAAGTTTTTTATTGTCGATGATATCGAAAGTATAGATCGATTCGATCTCGTCGCCGAAAAACTCTATGCGGATCGCTTCTTGTTCGAAGTAGGGGGGATAGATATCGAGCGTTTCTCCGTTGACGCGAAGGTGTCCGCTGTCAAAATAGGTGTCGTTGCGGGTATAGCCCATCTCTACGAGTCGGTAAAGAAGTTTCTTCTGCGCGATCGTATCCCCTACGGCGATCGATTGCACCATCCGCTCGTACTCCTCAGGATCCCCTAGCCCGTAGTTTGCCGAAACCGAAGCAACGACGATGACGTCGTCGTAAGAGAGAAGATTGGCTGTGGATGAGAGGCGTAAACGCTCAAGTTCGGCATTGATGGCACTATCTTTTTCTATGAAAAGGTCTTGGCGCGGAATGTACGCTTCGGGTTGGTAATAATCATAGTAGGAAACAAAATATTCGACATGGTTGTTGGGAAAAAACTGCCGAAATTCACTGTAGAGCTGTGCCGCCAATGTTTTGTTGTGGGTCATGATAACGGTGGGCATCTGCACTTTTTCGATAACGCGCGCCATCGTATGTGTTTTACCGCTTCCCGTAACCCCAACGAGTGTTTGGTAGCGATTGCCTTGTAAAATAGAATTACTGAGAACTTCAATGGCCTGCGGCTGGTCTCCTGCGGGTTGGAAGTTTGAGATAACTTGAAATGTGGTTGATTTTTTCATGGCGTAATTATAACCAAAGGGGAATAACGGAAAAGGGGGAATAAAAAGAAAAGAACAATAGTTTTTTTTAGTTTTTAAATAATTTTGCT
>JAQUCZ010000222.1 GCA_028685945.1 Sulfurimonadaceae bacterium
ACCCATAAATATAAAAATCAAGACTATCAATTTATGGCATTTTTAGTCTGTACGTTAGGTATAGTGTTCGCGGCATCAGGGTGGGATTTTCAATTTGCGAACTTTGGAAGATTTTTTGTAGTGATGATCTCTCTCTTTATCGCTTTTGAGTATTCTGCAGCAACTCAAAACTGATCATTAATGAGTACTCAACCCTTTTTCACACCGAAACTTCTGCTCTTTTTCCCTCTTTCGCATCAATGCCACTTGTGCCGATGCGTCGCCTCTGTCGTGTGCTTTATGCCACAAATGCGCTACGTTTGCAACGTTTTTGCAAGATTTTAGCTCCAAACCGTATGCTCTAAAACGCCAATCAAGATCCATGTCGTCACTCACGGCAGTTTCACCGTAACTTTCATCGAAACCGTTAATTGCCTCCATGTCCTCTTTGAAGCAGGAAAAATTACACCCTAAAATAGCCGTTGCCCTTGCCTTTTTTGAAAAAAGTTTATATAAAAAACTTTCAGGATTCAAATAGATCCCTTGTCTAAAACGTGCTTCTTTATCAAAAAACAAGTAGCCGTATCTCCAAAGATTTTTTTCCATCTCCACAATGCGCAAGCTCCCCTCTCGCACTTTTTGAGAAAGTTTTGGAGGCAGGTTCAAACGTCTGCCACTCAGGACACACCCTTTTTGAGCCAGTTTCACATGCCCTTCTATGAAGGTCGTATAGGGGACACAATCCCCATCGATGAAGATCAGATACTCCCCGCTGCTTGCCAAAATGCCGTTATTTTGACTGCGGGCTTTACGCACCCCTTTGTCCTCTTGCATCGTATGCTTAAGCTCTAGTCCCTCTATCGTGGCAATATATTCCCGCATCTCTTTACTAGAACCGTCTTCGACTATTACGAGTTCGAAATTTTTATATGTTTGTGTTTGAAGAGCTTCGACGATAGCGCGTAAAGCGACTACGTCTTTATAAACCGCGACGATCAAACTCACTTTCATTCGTGATTCCATCCGTTTTTACGTAACTTTTCTATATAATCTTGAAGTCTTCTTGTAGGCGCCCACCCAAGCGCTTTCGTCTTTTCGCTGAGCACGTCTGCACCCATTCTGTTACCGCGTCTCTCGGGCAACATTTGAATCTCGCCGCCGTACATTTGTGCCACTTCCAAAATAGAAAACGCTTCATCACTCCCTATACCGAATTCGTCTCCGTAGCCGTTTTCCCCCACAAGCACAAGAGCGTCGATAATATCGTCGATATGGGTAAAGTTTCTTTTTTGTGTGCCGGGGCTGACTATCGTAAGCGGCTCGTTGTTTTTCATCTTCTCTTTAAAAAGCGCGATAAGCGTCGCGTATTTGCCACTTTCTATTTCGCGCGGTCCGTAAACGTTGTAAAAATAGGTGATCGCATATGGGACGTTAAACCACATGCCATAGTTCATCACAAGCTCCGTATTGGTCGCTTTTGTCCATGCATACGGAGATGCACTGCGCCCTAGCCCGCCGTCGCCGAATTTTGTAGAACTTCCCGCATAGAGGATCTTGCATCCCGCTTTACGCACGAACTCCAGTACGGCAAATATCCCGTCTTTGTTGTAACGCCACACCTTTTCGATGTCGTCAAAACTCTGTTCTACGCGGCTGTATTCGCCGAGGTGATAAACCATGTCGGGGTTAAACGTCACGAGCGTTGCAATATCTGCCGTATCCCCTTTGATGTAGGTGACGTTCGCAACGTGGTTGGCTTCGCTCCCCGTAAAGTAGTTGTCCAAGCTGTACACTTCGTACTCGGGATTTTTTGAGAGTCTTTCGCAGAGATGGCTGCCGACAAACCCTGCGCCTCCCGTAACCAAAATCTTTTTTTTACCCATCGGCTATCCTTTTATATATCGCTGTGAAACACGTCTCTGGTGTACACTTTTTCTTTGACGTCGGCGATCTCGTTTTCTAATCTATTTGCTACAATCACATCACTACAAGCTTTAAACTCGTCGAGATTTTTGAGCACCTTAATCCCTTCAAATATTTCTTCTTGTACTACGGGCTCGTATATGACAAGCTCCACGTTTTCTGCCTGTAGTTTCTCAATCACGCCTTGAATTGCCGAACTTCTAAAATTATCCGAGCCCGCTTTCATGATCAGCCTATATATCCCCACCGTTTTAGGGTTGCATGCCATGATTCTCTCGGCTATGAAAGCTTTGCGCGTTTCGTTTGCATCGACGATAGCGCCTATTAAGTTGCTCGGCACCTCTTTAAAATTTGCTTTGAGCTGTTTGGTATCTTTTGGGAAACAATACCCGCCGTAGCCGAAACTCGGATTGTTGTAGTGGGTTCCGATGCGCGGATCAAGCCCTACCCCGCTGATCACCTCTTTCGTGTTAAGGGCATACTTTTCACAGTAAGAATCGAGCTCGTTGAAGTAAGCGACCCGCATCGCCAAATAGGTATTTGAAAAAAGCTTGATCGCCTCGGCTTCGGTGCTGTCGGTAAAAAGGACGGAAATCCCTTTTTTAATCGCCCCGCGCTCGAGCAAGCCCGCAAAAATCATGGCACGATCCGACTTTTCCCCTACGATGATACGGCTTGGGTAAAGGTTATCGTGAAGCGCTTGCCCCTCGCGCAAAAATTCGGGGGAGAAAATGATGTTCTGAGTGTTGAATTTTTCACGTACACTTTTTGTATAGCCCACGGGGATCGTCGATTTTATCACCATCGTGGCATCGGGGTTGATCGCAAGAACGTCCGCTATGACGTACTCAATCGACTTGGTATTAAAATAGTTCGTGTTTTCGTCATAATCGGTGGGCGTAGAGATGATGATAAAATCGGCACCCTTATACGCCTCCTCTTTGTCCAAAGTAGCACGGAAGTTCAGCGTCTCTTTTTTGAGAT
>JAQUCZ010000014.1 GCA_028685945.1 Sulfurimonadaceae bacterium
TTAAGTAAATATAAAAGAAAAAAATTATCTTTTAATACTATTTTGCACAAAGCTAGATTCTCCTATAATCCAACCATCTTAAAAGAAAAAGGTTGTAGATGAAAACATTGATATTTTCGTTGTTTTTGGCACTTCAGGCGCACGCGATAGAAGCTACGGTGAGTGTGGCATGGTTGGAGAAAAATTTAGGTAAAGAGAATCTACGTATCGTAGAGGTTTCTTCAAAAGAGAGTTATGAGCTCGCACATATTCCCAGTGCAACTCACACTTCTATCGAAAAGTGGCGCTCCAACAACGGCGTGTATTTAAGCATAAGAGAGGCAAAAGAGCTGCAAGCCGAGATTCAAAAACACGGTATCGACGCTGCGAGCGAAGTGGTGCTTTATGCCGACATCACAGCACCGATCGAGTTTTTAAAAGCGAGCTATATTTTTTGGGCACTTAACTACGCAGGTGTAACGAACGTGGCAATCTTAGACGGCGGTAAACAAGCGTGGATCGCTGCAAAAGCGCAAACGACGCAAGCCGCTTCAAATGTTAAGCCGAGCAACTATAGCGTGAAGTTAAACCCCGATCTTATCGCTTCGCGCGAGTATGTGGTACAAAACCTTTATAAACTTCCTATGATCGACGCGCGCCCGAGCGATAACTATTTGGGGATCACGCCGACAAATACGGTACGTCGCGACGGGCATATTCCCGGAGCCATGAGCTACTCGTGGAACTACTCGGTGACGAAAGATTTTATGCTCAAAGAGAAAAACAAACTCGATACCCTTTTTGCACAAGGGTATAACCTAGATAAAAACAAAGAGGTGCTTGTGTATTGTACGGGCGGGCTTGAAACCTCGTACAACTATTACGTTTTAAGCGGCGTTTTGGGGTATAAGCACGTGCGCCTTTACGATGCATCGATGAAAGAGTGGGGCAACCGCGACGACACGCCGATGACGCAGTACACATACGAGATGTTCAAAAAATAATTCTCCTCTTTACATGCCAAGAGTTTCTTGGCATGTGGCACTTTTATTACCGCACAATTACATCTTTTTTGTTTCTTTTTATCCCTTTTTTACCCTTTGGCATGTACACTCTCATAAAAAATTGAAAAGGGATGTTATGCAAAAAGTGGTCGTATTAGGGGGCGGATATGCAGGGGTGCATGCAGTGCGAACGCTTGCAAAGAACAGATCGATCGAGATAGTCCTTATTGACAAGCATACGTATCACAATCTCCAACCCGAGGTGTATAACTATATCGCAAGCAAGTCCGATCTTACCGACGTAACGGTAGATTTATATACCCTGTGCGAGGGGATCGAACATCCGCGGCTTAGTTTTATGAACAAACGGGTCGTAGATTGCGATTTGGAGGGGAAAAAACTCCTCTTTAGCGACGGCGGTGCAATCTCTTACGATTATTTGCTGCTTGCATACGGCGCGCGCACCTTTTTCCCCCATGCCATCGAGGGGCTTAAAAACACCGACGATCTTAAAAAACTCCACCGCGCTTTGATGTTTAAACAAAGTTTCGAGTGTTCGATGCTGCAAAAAGTGGAGGATGAGTGCAGCACATGCCAAGAGGGTCATATCGTGATCGTGGGTGCGGGGCTTAGCGGCGTAGAGATCGCCGCAGAGATGGCGCACTTTTCCAAAAAGTTTTTTCAACACGGCACTTTCGCTTGCGACAATATGAAAATCTCCCTTATCAGCGGAAGCGGCGGGATTTTAAAGGGGTTGCATCCAAAGCTTATCGCAAAGGCAAAAGAGCGCTTAGATGCCCTAGGGGTGAACGTGATCGAGGGGGCGCATATGCAAAAGTGCGACGAAGCGTTTGTGTATTTGGGTGCAGAGCAAAAAGTACCGTACTCCTTCGTCGTTTTTGCGGGAGGGATCGAAGCATCCAACATCAGTTCCAAAATCAACCTTCCCAAAAACTCCAAAGCGCAGCTTCTTCCAAACCGCTTTTTGCAGGTAGAAGGGTATGACGAGGTATTCGTCGCAGGGGATGCGGCGGAGGTTCGCGATGCTCAAAGCGGTAGGGCGCTTGCTCCTTGTGTGTTGGTAGCAAAACACAGCTCCGAATGTGCGGCTGAAAATATTTTGGCACGTATACAAAAGAGAGAACTTAGAGAGTGCAGGGCAAAAGTGGACGGCGTGCTCGTTGCTTTAGGGGGCAGATATGCCGCATGCGATCTTTTCGGCAAGATATTTATCAGCGGCTTTTTGGGGTATCTGCTCAAAGAGTTCGTGTTTTTACGCTATAAACTCCCTTTGCAGAGAATCTCGCGCTTAGGGTATAAGAAACATAAAAGAGGGGTGCAATAAAAGGTTAGTCAAAAGGTTTTGGCTCTCCGAAAAAGTAGCCTTGGCAAAGCTCTATATCGAGCTGTTTGATCTTCTCGTAGATAGCTTCGCTGCTTACAAACTCCGCGACTACTTTGAGGTTTTTTATTTTTGCAAAGCCTACGATGGTTTTGACGATGTCGTATTTATCCTCGTTGACGTCGATATCTTTAATGAGCGAACCGTCTATTTTGATGGTATCGGCATTGAGCTTGAGCAGATACTCGAAATTGCTGTATCCCGTTCCGAAGTCATCGATGGCAAGGGTGCATCCGTAAGATTTTATCTTTTGGATAAACTCGTTTACCTCGGTAAAATTTTCGATCCCTTCCGATTCGACTAGCTCGAATGCAATGTTTTGCGGGGCGTTGCACCCTTCAAGCATCTCAAATATAAAATTTTTCACCATACTCGATTCTATATCCTCGATCGTAAGGTTGATGCCGCAACGTATCCCTTTGGTATTGACCATAAAAATCGCTTTTTTGATCACTTTCTTGGTGATCTCCACGTATTGGTTCGATTTTTTTGCTTTGTCCAAAAAGAAAAATGGGGAGATGATTTTCCCCTCTTCATCGATCATCCGCACAAGTGCCTCATATTTACGCGTCTCTTGGGTTTTCGTATCTACAATAGGCTGGAAGAACACGGTAAAACGATCCTCTACAAGCGCTTTGCGTATTTTATAGATCCATTCGAGGTTTGATTTGTACTCCTCCTCCAAAGAGGTGTCGTGGCTGAAAATATTAAAAGAGAGCCCCTTGAGCTTTGCGTAACGGTTGGCTAAGTTCACGCTTGAGAGAAGCTGCGCAGAGGATTCAAACGAGAGTGCGACCGTGGTGCTGATATAAAATATTTTATGATCGATGATCAACACCTTATTGCTTAAAAAGGTGTTGAGACGCACCATTTCGTCGATAAACTGCTCTTTGGTCAAGAGGTCGCTAAATACGATAAACTCATCCCCTTGAAGGTGAAAAAGTTTATACTCTTCGCTTAGCTGCATCTTGATCTGCTGTGCGAGGGCTTTGATAACTTTGTCCCCGATCACTTCGCCGTAAAAATCGTTGATCTCGTGGAAGCGGTTGATGTCGATAAGCGCCAAAGCTCCCTGCGTCGCATTAGCAAGGGTTTCGTTGAGGCTTAGACGGTTGCGAAGAGCGGTGAGGGTATCGGTGTGGGCGAGTTTTTCGATCTCCTCTTGTTTTTTGGTAATCTCGGTAACATCGTGTCTGATCGAGAGAAATTCACGAATATTCGAAGCGGAATCAAGAAGGGGTACGATCACCGTGTCGACGATGTAGTAATCCCCGTTTTTCTTTTTGTTTTTAATCTTCCCTTTCCACACCTGTTTGTTTTTGATGGTCTGCCATAGCTCCTTAAAGAGCTCTTTTGGGGTGTCGGGATGGCGCACGATGCTGTGGGGTTTGCCTAAAACCTCCTCTTTGGCGTAGCCGCATAGCTGCAAAAAGTTTTCGTTTGCGTAGGTGATGATGCCGTGGGTGTCGGAGATGGTCAAAATAGAGTTTTCGTCGATCGCTTTTTGGTAGCTTTGCAAGGTTGCGTTGTACTCTTTGAGCTTTTGGGTTTTCTCTTGTATATCCGCTTTGAGATTCTCTTCGTAGGCTACCCTTTGGGTAATGTCTCTGGCGACGGCGACATTGTAGGTTTTGCCCTCTTGTACGATAATCTTGGCGTTGACTTCTACGGGAAATTCGCTGCCGTCTTTGGCGACTAAAATCGCATAATCTATTGCCGTCGTGACTTTTTTAAGCTCTTGGAGATGTTGCGAAAACGCTTGGGAGGTTTTGATGGGTTTGCGTATGTTTTCGATGCCGATAGCGTTGATCTCTTCGAGGGTGTAGCCGAGTTTTTCGAGCGTCGTATCGTTGACGTACTCAACCGAAACTTTCTCTTCGTGGAGCTCTAAAATAAAAAAAAGATCATGAGAATGATCCAAAAGCCGCGTAAAAAGAAGTTCGTCGTTATTGAGAAGTTGGGTTGCCATCAAGATTCACTTTGTTCGGTTTTAAGATATTGTATCGTATTTGCTTAGGTGTTTTATCGTTATTTAGAAAGAGCGAGAGCTTTTTGGTACGCATCTTCTATGGCACGGATACACCCGCTGCGCACGTTTGCTTCTTCAAGTGCCGCGTATCCCGCTGCGGTGGTGCCTCCGGGGCTCATTACCGCATCTTTGAGTAAAGCGGGGTGCGACTCTTGGATAAGTGTGCCGAATCCCTCAAAAAGACCGCGCATCACCTCCATAGCATCGGTGCGCTTCATCCCCTGTTTGACGGCACCGTCCGCCAACGCTTCGGCGATAAGACACAAGTATGCAGGACCGCTTCCTGCGAGCGCCGTGGCGATATCAAGCTCTTTTTGGGTGCCTACCCAAAGGGTTTTGCCGATAGCACCGAGAAGCTCCTGCGCCTCCTCTTTGTAGGAGACATCCCCCGTGAGGGTCGTCATAGATTTGCCTACGCTTGCGGCTAGGTTTGGCATGGAGCGCACAACGGCATCGGCGGGTAAAAATGTTTTGATCTTCTCAATTGCAGTACCCGCCAAAACGGAGTAGATCACCTTGGCTTTGCCCTTAAGTTGCGGTGCGATCTCTTCAAGATTTGCGGGTTTGACACAAAGAAGAACTGTCTTGCCTTGTATATTGAAGCCGTGTAAAAGATGTTTGTCTATCTGCATCCCCAAAGATGCCTCAAACTGCTCCAATTTTGCAAGATCACGCCCGACCACTTCGATCTCGTACTTTTGTTTCAAGCCTTGTGCAATGCTTAAAGCCATATTTCCGTTGCCGATAAACGTAATTTTATTCTTCATCTTACCCTAACCTTTTTATGTTAGTATAACATTTAAAGAAGCCAAAAAGCTTTAAAAACGAAAGGAACCTATGCAAAGAATTGTAATCAAGGTCGGAAGTGCGGTGTTGACCGAAAATAACATGATCGCGAAGGAGAGAATGTTAAATTTGGTGAGTTTAATAGCGAAGCTCAAAAAAAAGTACGATGTGGTACTGGTAAGTTCGGGAGCGGTTGCGGCGGGCTATAGTGCTCTTAAACTCGATAAAACAAAGCAGATCGGAAAAAAAGCAATCGCTGCAGCGGGACAACCTATTTTAATGACAAGCTACAAAAAGAAGTTCGATATTTTTAATATCGATACGGCGCAGATTCTGCTTACGGAGGATGATTTCGATTCGAGAAAACGGACAAAGATGTTCCAAGATATTATCGATGCACATCTAAGCAACGATATTCTTCCCATCGTCAACGAAAACGATATCTCATCGACTCCCGAACAACTTTTTGGAGACAACGATCAGCTCTCGGCACACGTAGCACATGCCTTAAATGCCAAGATGTTGGTGATTCTCAGCGACATCGACGGATACTACGATAAAAATCCTCAAGAGTTTTCCGATGCAAAAATATACAGAGTATTGCACGAACTTCCCGAGGGAGTTTTAGAAGAAAGTGCGACTCCCAACAACGAGTTTGCAACGGGCGGGATCGTAACAAAACTCAAAGCCGCAGATTTTATTTTGCGCCACGGAAGAAAGATGTTTCTCTCAAGCGGCTTTAACCTCTCCTACACGGAGGAGTTTTTACTAGAGGGCAAACACACTCTCGGAACGCTTTTTGAAGCAAGAATGGTAACGAAGGAGAAGTGATGGAAAAATTTTTACAAGAAGCAAAAGATGCAAGCCGTATTTTGGCAACGCTTAGCGGAGCGCAAAAAAACGGCGTACTCAAAGAGATGGCAAATGCGCTTCGTGCGAACGTGATGAACTTGCTTGAAGCCAATGCTTTGGATATGGCGGATGCAGAAAAAAACAATCTAAGCAGTGCGCTTAAAGACAGACTTTTGCTCGATGAAAAACGGATCGAAGGGATGGCGCGGGCGATCGAGGAGATCGCCGCGCTCAAAGAGCCCGTAGGAAGGGTGCTTGATGGGTGGGTTACCGAAACGGGACTAAAAATCGAGAAGGTGAGCATCCCTATCGGAGTGATCGGGATTATCTACGAATCGCGCCCCAACGTGACAAGCGATACCGCGGCACTTTGCTTTAAAAGTTCCAACGTATGTGTTTTAAAAGGGGGCAAAGAGGCGGAACACTCCAATAAAGCGATCGCCGAGGTGCTTAAAAACGTCCTTATCAGACACGATCTTCCCTCTTCGCTTATTTCGCTTATTCCCGATTCTTCGCGTGAGGGGGTGAATAAACTTATCAAGATGGATAAATACGTCGACTTGATTATTCCGCGCGGCGGCGAGGGGTTGATAAAACACGTCAGCCAAAATGCGACGGTAAGCGTCGTCAAACACGATAAAGGGCTGTGTCACACCTTTATAGACAAAGATGCCGATATCAAAAAAGCGCTTGCCGTGGTGCTCAATGCAAAATGCAGAAGGGTGGGGATATGCGGTGCGATGGAAACCCTCTTGGTGGACGATGCCGTTGCGGCGACTATGCTACCGATGCTTCAAACGGAGTACGCACGATTTGGAACGACGCTTCGCGGTTGTGCAAAAACGCGCACGTTTATCGACATAGAAGAGGCGAGCGAAGAGGATTTTCAAACCGAGTATCTCGATAACATCCTCTCTATCAAAGTCGTAAGCGGTGTCGGCGAGGCGCTGGAGCATATCCAAACCTACGGTTCGGCACACTCGGATGCGATCATTACCGAAAACTATACCACCGCCGAGGAGTTTTTAAACAACGTCGATTCGGCATGTGTGTATCTAAACGCCTCGACGCAGTTCACCGACGGCGGGGAGTTTGGATTCGGTGCGGAGGTGGGGATCAGTACCAATAAGCTCCATGCCAGAGGACCGATGGGGATTGAGGGGTTGACAACTTATAAGTATAAAATTTACGGAAGCGGTCAAACGAGAAAGTAGATTTCGGATCAAGTCCGGAATGACGTCAATGCAAGTCCGGAGTGACACGGAGGCGTTATTTGTTATACGCCTTGATGTCACGTAGAAGGTAGTGGAGGTGTTTTTCGTATTCCTCTGCGAGTGTTAGATAGCTTTTTTCCTGCGTATCGGCAAGCGCATCTTTGAGGTCGTGTGCGATAGCGTTGAGGTTTTTGGCTCCGATATTGGAGGTGATCCCTACGATATCCAAAAGGAGTTTATCCGCTTTTGGCATGTCGCCGCTTGCAAGGTAGGCGTGGATCTTCTCTGCCGAATCGGAGTAGGTCGTGAGAAACTCGTTGAGTATCTCTTTGTAAAAACCTTCATCCCCGCCGCAGATGTTTAACCCCTCGTCTCCGTTGAGTTCGTTGGTCATAATCACTTCGATATATTCATCGGAGCTTTCCGTTTCTTCCCCCTCCCAGTACGCATAAAGGATATCGTAGAGCGAATCCATCTTGAGAGGTTTTTCAAGGTGTTCCTCCATCCCTGCCGCTTGCATTTTTTTGATATCGTCAGCCGCAGTGTCCCCGCTGAGTGCTACGACGAGAATATGGTCGTAGTCGGGGTTTGCACGGATTTTACGCGTCGCCTCGAATCCGTCGATGCGTGGCATGTGCGCATCCATGAGGATGAGCGTAAAGTTGCTGTCTTTTTTGAGAATATCAAGAGCTTCTTTTCCGTCGTCTGCGATAACGATCTCGATTCCCGTATCGGCTAAGAGTCCGCTGATAACCTTTTGGTTGATGAGATTGTCCTCGGCTACGAGAATACGCATCCCCGTAAACTCTTTAAAGTTTTGTTTGGTTATCTTGGCATGCGGGGGAACTTCCCGTTTTTTTCTTCTGGTTTTTTTAGGTTGTTGCTCTTGCTGTGGCGGTGTTGTCTCGACGACGCCGAAGCTTCCCTCCTCTTTGCCTCCGAACGTTTCGGTATGCTCTTCTGCTAGTACCGCTTGATCCATGGGAATCGTTTCTTGCGTAACGATCTCTTCGTTTTGTGCAACGACATCGGCTGTCTCTTTTGATGCTACTTGCGGAGTTTCTTGCCGCGGCGTTTGTTTCTCCGTGCCGTTTGGCGTCTCTTGTTCCTCTGCATCGTATTCGTCGACTACGATCTCTTGGAGAGGGTTGTTTTCCTCTTTTTTGTATTTTGATTTTTTAATCAAAAAATACGCAACGATTGCGATTAAAATCGCGATCAATGCGATGATTTCAAACATAAATTCCCCTACCACGCTACTCTCCTTTTTAGAACTCGTCTCTTGAGTGTTTTGTTTCGTTGTTTGTGATGTCTGTGTAACTATATCTTCTTTTTTCTTTTGTGAAGCTATAATTTGTGCCGATTGCGCTTTGGATTCTTCGGTTTTTACGGGAAGCTCTTCGAGAGAGGGTTCTTTAACCAAAATGGGGTCTTCCCCTAGATAAACCTCTTCGTTCGTATCGACGATTTTCGGTGCAACGGTTTTGGCAGGTGCTACTACGGTGCTATTTTGGGCTAGCGTGCTCTTTTTGTGAGAGCCTTCGGTGAGGGGGAGCACATAGGTTCCGTCGTAGCGCACAATCAGTTTGCTCAGAGCAAAGCGCTCCAAAACAACATCGTCGAAAGGCTCTAAAGCAACGATGTAGTATTTTCCGTATTCTAGGACGTTTGTCGTAAGCTTGTTGCTTGTGACAAAAAGCCGGAAGTTTGCATCTTCGCCGATGAAGTTTTGCAACTCTTTTTCTGCGTTATGGGCGTTGCGCTCACTCGAGTAAGTGCCGATAACAAGGCGACTTTGCATGGCATGTACGAAAACAGCGAGGAACGAAAGGAGTAACAAAAATCTCATAAAAAGTCTCTTTTTCCGTTAAATTTGCCAAAATCATACACTAAGAAAAATTAAAGTATACAAAAATTTATGTATAATTCCCACAAAAAAAGAGGTTTTTAACGGTGCAGCAGATCCCTCATATTCCCGTTTTGTATCGAGAAGTGATCGAAACTTTCGAAGATATTACAGACGGGGTACTCATCGACTGTACTATGGGTTACGGCGGGCATACCTCAATGTTGCTTGAAGCCAACCCGAATATCCGCGTGATCGGAATCGACCAAGACAAAACGGCGATCGATTTTTCGACGCAAAGGCTTGAGAAATTCGGTGAGCGTGTCACGATAAAAAAAGGGCGTTTCTCGAACGTAATCAAAGAGATTCTTAGCGAGTGGGATCCTTCGCAAATCAAAGGGGTTTTGGCGGATATCGGGGTCTCTTCGCTCCAGCTCGATCAAAAAGATCGGGGGTTTTCGTATGAAAGCGAAACACTCGATATGCGTATGGACAAAGAAGCGCCCATAAGTGCCGCAGAGGTGGTGAACGGCTATTCGCAAGCGCAGCTTGAAGAGATTTTGTCTGCATACGGGGAACTAAGAAACGCCAAAAAAATTGCCTCGTTTATCGTGGCAAACCGCCCGTTTCACAGCGCAAAAGAGCTCTCGGAGAGAACAAAGCACCTTATGCCGCAGGGGAAAAAGATCCACCCCGCAACCCTTTTGATGCAGGCGATTCGTATCGAAGTCAACAACGAACTAGGGGAACTCCAATCGCTTTTAAAAACTCTTGAAGACGCCAAATT
Organism: Sulfurimonadaceae bacterium; assembly: GCA_028685945.1. Classification (GTDB taxonomy): domain Bacteria; phylum Campylobacterota; class Campylobacteria; order Campylobacterales; family Sulfurimonadaceae; genus Sulfurimonas. The sequence continues at coordinate 9,900 of JAQUCZ010000014.1, forward strand.
ACCGCATGCCAAGATAGCGATCATCTCGTTTCATTCCCTTGAAGATCGGATGGTAAAACAAACTTTTGCCGCATGGGCAAAATCGTGCATTTGTCCCAGCGAAGCGTTTCGCTGCACCTGCGGCAACAACCATGCACTCGGCAAAATCATCTCTAAAAAACCGATCGTCGCACAAAACGACGAGCTTAAACAAAACCCCCGCAGCCGCAGTGCGAAGATGAGGGTGTTTCAAACGGAACTTTCATGAACGACAAAAGCCAGCTTCTTGACGAACTTCAAGAACTCAGCGATGCAAAAAAGAGACTCGATTTTACCTATTTTTTGTACGTGCTTTTTTCTATGGTTCTTATATGCCTGCTTTTTTTCCCGAAGATTTATATTCAGCAGCAGATTTACTTTAAAAGCAGGGATATTTCGCGGTTAAAAAGCGAATACGACATGCTTAAAGAGGAGAACCAGCTTATTAGCTCCTCCATCGAAGAGATACGCTTTAAAAATCAGATTTTGGATACACTTTTTTAGATTTTATCGGAGCAGATATGATACGCCGCCTTTTAGAGTTTGCAATCGACAAACCGCTTCTTAACCACCTTTTTCTTGCTTTTATTTTTGCGGCTTCGGTGATGGCGTACGTCAATATCCCCAAAGAGATATTTCCCCCAATGGCTATGGATAAGATAATCATTACAGGTGGGTATGCAGGGACTTCCGCGGATGTTTTGGACAAAATGGTGGTGCAGACGATCGAGGATGATTTGCAAAACGTAAGCGAGCTTGAGACGGTCGAATCGACGATTAAAAACGGTTCGTTTATGATTGAGGCGGATATCAAGCCCGATTCGGACAATATCAGCGTTTTAAACGATGTCAAGGATATCGTGGGCGCGGTGAAGAAAGACCTTCCCGCCGATATGTCCGAGCCCGTTGCAAAGATCAATACCCATGCGTTTCCTTTGGTGCTCGTGGCGATTGCAGGGGACGTGAGCACACAGGAGCTGCTTGAAAAAGCCGACGAACTCAAAACCCAGCTGAGCCGTTTTAAGGAGCTGAGTGAAATATCGATCCGCGGGGATGCGGACGAAGAGCTTGTGTTGCGCATAGACGAGCAGAAAATTTTGGCGTACGGACTTGATCAAAGTGCGGTGGTGGGCGCGCTTAGAAACATAAGTTCGGTTTTCCCCGTGGGGACGATCAAAGAGCAGGGGAGCCATCTTTACATCTCTACGTACAACGGCGAAAAAACCAAAGAAGCGCTTGAAGAGAGCGTGATCGGCGTAGGCGGCGTCAAAGTTCGTATCGGCGATATAGTCGACGTTTCGTTTGAACTCAGCGACAAAACCGAACTTTCCCACTACAACGGGCAACGCAATATTTCGGTAAACGTTTCTAAATCGGAAGATGGAAACTCGATCGCCCTCGTTAAAGAGATACGCGCACTTTTAAAACAAAACGAAGAGCGCTACCCCCACCTACAATACGAGATTTATACCGATACGTCGGTGTGGATCAAAAACCGTCTCAACACCGTATTTGCCAATATAATGTTCGGTTTGATGCTCGTGTTTATTTCGATGATGGTGTTTATCAACCGCGGGATCGCTTTTGTCGTAGCGATCGGTATCCCCGTGAGTTTTATGATCGGCTTGATCGTAAGCGAATTTTTGGGACATTCGCTCAATATGCTCTCGCTTTTGGGCGCTTTGATCGCTTTGGGGATGCTTGTGGATGAAGCGATCGTCGTCGCGGAGAATATCTACAGACATATGGAACACGGTATGGATCGCAGAGAAGCGGCTATCGTAGGAGCTGTGGAGATGTTTCCCGCAGTTTTGACCGCAACGCTCACGACCGTTTTTGCATTCTTGCCGATGCTGCTTTTAAGCGGCGAGATGGGGACGTTTATTAAGATTATCCCCATTATGATTACGGTGTTGCTGCTCTCCTCCCTTTTTGAAGCGTTCTATTTTCTTCCGCTGCATGCGCACGATTTTTTACGCGTTTCAAAAAAAGAGACACATGCCAAGAGGCTGTGGCAAAAGCTTTACAAAGGGTACAGCCGTCTGCTCCATTTTTTGTTTCGTCACCGCAACATCTCG
>JAQUCZ010000223.1 GCA_028685945.1 Sulfurimonadaceae bacterium
CCTTTAGCCGCAAAAGCATAAACGATCGCTTTGCCGATTCCGCGTGTGCCGCCGCTTACAAAAAGAGTTTTTCCCGTCATTAGTATCCTTTAATCGTATAGTTTTTCATAATAGTTTCGATCCGCTTCATATTTTCTGCGCTCGGAGGGGTGAGCGGCAAGCGGTATTCAAGCGTCTCGATCAGTCCTGCGATATACATAGCCGCTTTGATAGGGATAGGGTTTGATTCGCAAAACATAACTTTATTCAAAGGGTAAAGTGTGTCGTTGATCGCTTTGGCGCCTGCAAAATCGCCCGCCAATGCTAAACGTGCGAGTTCGCTTTTAAGATCGGGCATAAGGTTGGAGGTTACCGACGTGATCCCCGCACCGCCGTTTGCCAAAATAGGGTAGTCGATCGCATCGTCGCCCGAAAAAACCTTGAGTTCGGGGCAGCGTGAGAGGAGTTCAATCGTACGCTCGAGGCTTCCCGTGGCTTCTTTGATCCCGTAGATGTTCGGTACGTCGTTAAAAAGACGGATCACCGTATCGGCGGTGATATCGACACCCGTGCGCCCCGGAACGTTATAGAGCATAAAAGGGAGCTCGGGAACCGCCTCGGCGATCGCTTTATAGTGTCTATAAAGCCCCTCTTGGGTCGGTTTGTTGTAGTAGGGGCTAACCGAGAAAATAGCATCTACGCCGACTTCTTGGGCGTTTTTTGCGATTTGGATCGCTTCTGCGGTGGAGTTGCTTCCCGCACCTGCGAGAACTTTCGTACGCGTTCCTTTACAAACTGCGACGGCGATCTCCATACAACGTTTATCTTCGTCGTACGTGAGCGTCGCACTCTCTCCCGTGGTGCCTACGGGACAAACGGCGTCTATGCCGTTGTCGATTTGTCTTTGGATTAGTTTTGCGTAGGTTTGCTCATCAAGTTTGCCGTTTTTAAACGGTGTAATGAGAGCTGTTGAAGAACCTGTTACGATTTGCATCTGCGTTACCCTTTAGAAATAATGCGCAATTATAGCCAAAAAGTTTTAAACTGCAATTGTGCTTAAACGAATTTGATAGGTTTATAATAGAGCGCAAATTGAGAATTTATTCAATAAAAAAGGATAAAATTGCGCCTATGAAGAAAATTACTACGCAAGCTTTTTTGCTTTTTTTATTGAGTTTCGCGTCGTTTGCCGACGAGGTAGACGGGCGTGGCATGTTGCACGATGCGGTCTATTATGAACGCTATGAAGAGGTGAAAAAACTTCTCGGCGAGAGCGCGGATACGGAGCTTAGAACAAAAGCAGGCTTGACACCCCTGCATGTGGCGATCAAAAAGCGCGATTTGGAGATGGCGACGTTGCTCTTAGAGAACGGTGCGGACGTGAATGCAGCCGATAACAACGGGAATACCGCGCTGATTCTTGCGGTTAAGAAAAAAAATTTGGAGATGGTTCGCTTTTTGGTGCTTCGCGGGGCGGATGTGAATCTGCAAAACCACGAGGGGATCACCCCTTTGCATCAGGCGGCTTATACGGGTATCCCTTTGATCGTCGAGTTTTTGCTCGATGCGGGAGCCGACAATAGGGCAAAATCGAATCAGGGGTATAGCGCGTTTGATTTTGCCGTAATGCAAAATAATCTGTCGGTGATCGACGTATTGCAACTTTACGAAAAAGAGAGACAATGAAAGTAATTATTAACGGAACACAAAAAGAGACGAAAGAACAAACTACCCTTTTGGAACTTTTACAAGAACTCTCATTGGAAGAGAAGGTGATGGCTGCTGCGGTGAATATGCAGATCGTCAAACAAAACGAGTGGGATACGTTTCGCTTGCAAGAGGGAGATAAACTCGAACTACTCGACTTCGTCGGGGGAGGGTGAAACCTCGAGTGCCACGACGGCTATGGCGTACTCCCCGTCGTGGGTGATTGAAACGCTCGTGTTTTTGATATGAAACTTTTGCATAAGCGTGCTTGAGAGATATAAAAGAGGAGCACCCTTGGGACTTTTTTCGATAGTTATGTCGTAAAAGGAGCACTCCGCACCTATCCCCACACCCAGAGCTTTCGAACAGGCTTCTTTTGCCGCCCAAAATCCCGAAGCGGTTTTATGATTTTTTACGAGTGCGATCTCTTCGGGCTTTAAAAAGCGCAAAAGCGCCTTTTCGCCGAAGCGCTCTATGAGCCTCTCCATGCGAGAGGTTTTAATGATGTCGATACCTATCACTGAATGACGAACTCTGTAAAGTAGATACCTTTGATTTGCCCGTCGGTGACGATTGCATTGAGGGTATCCATAATCTGCAGAGAAACTTTTTGCTTCCCTTTTCTCGAAGAGATCTCCTCTAACGTTTTAGAGGTCAAAATGCGAATCACCCTGTCGCGGATAACGGGGATTTTATTGTCGAGTTCTACGGCTATATGTTTGCCGTCAAGCTCTAGGGACATCGTGACTTTAAGGTATCTGCGCCCGGCATCGCTTTTGAGATTGACCGTAAAGGTATCGAGCGGGTACAAGATGCCGATTTCGCTCAGGCGTCGGTTGTCCTCGTCTTCCTCCATGGAAGAAAGTGTTCTAATTGCAGGCTTTTCCCTTGCTTGGGGTGTGTTTTGAACCTGTTGCTGTTGTTGCGGCTCATTCCCCGTAGCATAAATCGCAATCGCCGCACCCAGCAAGATGATGAGGATAAGTACGACAATGATAACGATAAGGAGGAGTTTGCTCGATTTTTTCTCTTGCTGTGCGTTGTTGTTTTCTTCTTCTGCCATCATGTCTCCTTTGGTGTTTAGCCGATTACTTTGATATTTAAGGTTTTGACGATTTCGTCAAAAATAGCGCCCGCTTCTCTGTCGATGTCGTCGTGGTA
>JAQUCZ010000224.1 GCA_028685945.1 Sulfurimonadaceae bacterium
TGCGTCCAGCTTCTGTAAAAACTTCGACCCTCTGCCGTTACGATATGAAAACGGATATCTTCAAGGGAGGTATTTTGAATAAGGGTAGCTACGAAATTCTCCATCGCTATGGCTTCACGGTTCTTGGCATGGAGTGCTTGATGGATGGTGGCATCGTGTGCAAGGGTATAGGCGATAAGGAGCATGGCGTCTTTTTTTTCGGCAACGTAGGTATCGAGATGCTGCTTCATATCGCGCACGCTCTCGAGGTATTTTTGGTGTTTGAGCTCTTGGGTGCGTTCGTTGATAATAAGAACGCCCATTATTATAATAAGCGCAGTGCCCAGAAGAAGCAAAAAAATCTGAAATCGGTTGAGGTTGAGTCGTATCATATGTTTTGGTCGTAACCCGTTTTGGCGTAAATAAAATATATTGTACATCACAAAGCTTTAGAAAAGCTCTTTGGCATGTGATTTGACCCCCTTTTTTAGCTCTTATGGTCGAGTCGGTAGTCTAAGGGATAACATATTGTAATATTTCCGTAATATCCGTGGTGCAAAATCTCGCCAACAAATCTTAGTGTTAAGGGCAAAAGATGGCAGATTTTACAACGCAAATAGCCGATTACATCGTGAAGTATTACAGCATAAACCGCTTTGAGGTGCTACGGATTCTTGAAGAGGAGTGGGAGTTTTTGGAGGAAGCGTATTTAGCCGAAAACGACGACGTCGAAGCGCTGGCATGTGAACTTCTAGAACTCTACATGGTGGCGTAATATGGCGATCTGTGTCGAAACCTACCTCCAACACAACTACCCCTCGTTTGAAAAGTTCCCGCATGCCATCAAGCAGACGATCGTTTCGTTGTTTAAAAGAATCTCCCACGAGTCGGAGATAAACGCCTTTTTGCAAAAGCACGCCCACGAGGATGCTTTCGGATTTATCGAGTCTATTTTGGATTATTTCAACGTCGATATCTCCATCCACCAAAACGAGCTCTCCCGTATCCCCTCCTATGGCAAAGTAGTCATAATCGCCAACCACCCCCTTGGAGCGCTTGATGCACTTGCACTTGTGCACGTTCTTAAAGATATCCGCAAAGATATCAAGATCGTGGCATCGAACTTCTTGGGTGTGTTTGATAATCTCAAGGAGATTCTGATCCCCATTGAGAACGTCAAAGGGAAATTGACGAAAAATTCGGTTGAAGCGATCTACGAATCGCTCAAAAAACAAGAAGCGGTGATTATCTTCCCTTCGGGCGAGGTAAGCCGTGCACGCCCTAGCGGTATAAAGGATACGAAATGGAGAAGCGGATTTTTAAAAGTAGCCCAAAAAATGCAAGCACCTATCTTACCTATCTATATACATGCCAAGAACTCCAAAAACTTTTATCTCCTCTCGATGTTCAACAAATCGCTCGCTACGGCGATCATCCCCCATGAGATGTTTAAGTATCACGACAAAACGATCGGATTTCGCATAGGTAAAACGATCCCTTTTGAGAGTTACGAAATCCCCTCGCTCTCTTTAGAGGACAAGGTAAAACTCTTTCGCAAACATCTTTACGAGGTGTCCAAGAGGCGACGCGGCGTTTTTAAAACCTACAACTCCATCGCTTTGGCAGAGAACCGTCAAGAGCTTAAAAAAGAGTTGCAAAAAGGGGAACTTTTAGGGGAGACCACCGACGGGAAAAAAATCTACCTCTACGCCAACGACGAAGAGAACGTCCTTATTAAAGAGATAGGGCGTCTGAGGGAGATCAGTTTTCGGGAGGTAAAAGAGGGAAGTGGGAAGAAACGTGACATCGACGAGTTCGATTTTTACTACGAACATATCATATTGTGGGACGAAAAAGATTTGGAGATCGTGGGTTCTTACCGCGTTGCAAAAGCAAAAGAGATTCTCGACGCACTCGACGTTCACGGGCTTTATACCGCAACGCTGTTTCGCTACAAAGACGCCTTTTACGAATATTTCGAAAACGGTTTGGAGCTCGGTCGCAGTTTCGTGCAACCCAAATACTGGAACTCCCGCGCACTTGATTACTTGTGGCAGGGGATCGGCGCCTATCTGCGCGTCAATCCTACGATCCGCTATATGTTCGGCCCCGTAAGTATTTCCCGCTCTTACGACGCCGAAGCGGTCTCGGTTTTGATCTACTTTTATATGCACTATTTCGGTTCCATGAACTCCTATGTTACCCATAGAGACACCTATTATATGTGCGAGAACTATCTTGAGCGGTTTGAAAAGCTTTTTGCCAAAGACGATTACGAAAACGATCTTTTGGTTTTAAAATCGTTTTTGCAGGAGAAAGGGTACGCCATTCCTACGCTCTATAAGCAATACAGCGACCTTTGCGAAGAGGGGGGCGTGCAGTTTATGGATTTTGGGATTGATCGAGATTTCGATAACTGCGTCGACGGATTTATCTTGGTCGACATTGCAAAACTTAAACCCCAAAAGCGAAAAAGGTATCTGGGCAATGGGTAGTTTATACCCTTTTAAAGATTCATAAAACTTATAAATGTATATTTTTTACTCACTTATCGGTCGATAGTGTTACGAAAATATACATTTAGATTTTCCTTTCTAAGCAAGTGTTTCCAAGCGTAACATTTGCAATTTCTTCCCGACGCAATTACTTTTGTTTAATACTCTTTTTGCTATAGTGCATGCAACTGTTTTTTCAGTAAATATCTCGGTGCTATTGCGCTAACGCGCATTGTTTCGAGATGTTTGAAAACAAAAATTTTCAAAAGCTTTCTAGGGGATAGGGGCTTTTCAAATTAAAGGTAGGTTATATGGAGCATATTGCTACTGCAAATCCGTATTTTGGGGTATTTGTACTTTTTGTTATA
>JAQUCZ010000225.1 GCA_028685945.1 Sulfurimonadaceae bacterium
TCGTTTTTGTGACTCCCGAACCCACCTACTCAAAACCCGAATATATAAAATATTACAGATTTAGAAAAAACAACGACGGCGAGTTTGAGGGGATAGAGCTGAATCTTTGAGAATAAAGAGAGTATAGATGTACAACTATGAAAATATTACAATCCAAAAACCCCTTGGGATAGAGAACAAAAAAGCCTATCTCGTAGGGGGCGGCATAGCTTCTTTGTCATGTGCGTTTTATCTTATCCGCGACGCCAAAATGGCAGGATCGCAGATCACCGTTTTTGAAGAGTCTGACGTTTTGGGCGGTGCCATGGACGGTGCAGGCAATGCAGAGGATGGCTATATCATCCGCGGCGGACGGGAGATGGAAGCGCACTATGAGTGCTGCTGGGATATGTTCGGGGCTATTCCGTCTCTTGGCGACAAAAACAAAACGGTGCTTGACGAAATCCACGAGATCAACCGCATCGACCCCAATGTTTCGGCATGCAGGGTTTTACATGAATGCGGTAAAAAGGTTCTAGGCGCTGAACTCGGTTTGAGCGACGTGCATATTATGGAGCTTGGCATGTTGCTTCTTGCCAAAGAGGAGGAGCTTGAAGAGATTAGCGTCGAACACTATTTCGATGCGAGTTTTTTTGAAACCTCGATGTGGCTTTATTGGCGCTCTATGTTTGCGTTTCAGACATGGCATAGCGTCATCGAGATGAAGCGGTATATGGAGCGTTTTATCCACCTTCTGTCTGGCATGAGCAAATTGAAGAAGATACTTTTTTCCACCTATAACCAATACGATTCGATGATTTTGCCGCTTAAAAACTATCTTGAGGAGCAAGGGGTCGTATTTGCCAATGGCACGCAGGTGAGGGATGTGCGCATAGAGAACGAGAAGGGCAGAAAAACGGCTCGGGAGCTTTTGCTCTCGGCAAACGAAATAGAGCAGAAAATTCCTCTTGGAGCGGAGGATCTGCTCTTTATCACTAACGGTTCCATGACCCAAAACGCAACTTTGGGGGATATGCAACACCCTGCAAAGCTCGATAGAAGTTTGGGCTCTTCGTGGCAGCTTTGGAAAAATATTGCCAAACAAGATAGCTCGTTTGGAAATCCCGATGCTTTTTGCGGTGCGATAGACAAAACGAAGTGGCTATCTTTTACGATCACCTGTACCGATTCGCCTATGGCGGAAGTATTAAAAGAACTCACGGGGCGCGACCCCTACTCGGGCAAAGCGGTAACGGGCGGGATCGTAACTATAAAAGACTCAAGCTGGCTTTTAAGTGTGACATGCAACCGCCAGCCCCATTTCATCAACCAACCGAAAGACGTTTTGGTGCTTTGGGCATACGGGCTTTTTGCCGATAACGTCGGGGATTTCGTGAAGAAAAAGATGAGCGAATGCAGCGGCGAAGAGCTGGCATGTGAGCTTCTGTACCATTTGGGGCAGCAAGCGCGCATCGAAGAGATTCTCCCCACGCTCAACGTCATCCCCTGCATGATGCCCTATATCACAAGCCAGTTTATGCCGCGCGCCAAGGGGGACAGACCCAAAGTAGTGCCCGAGGGAAGTACGAACTTCGCATTTATAGGGCAGTTCTGCGAGATAGAGGATGAATGCGTGTTTACGGTGGAGCACTCCGTACGCTCGGCGATAACGGCGGTGTACGGCGTTTTAAATATCGATAAGGCAATCCCGCCCATCTACCCCTCACGCTACGACGTGCGCGTCCTCACCGAGGCGACAAAAACGCTCTACGGCGGGCACTCTTTCGGGTTTGAAGATATCTTGCAGAAGTTTTTTAAAAAGAGAAGATAACACAAAGATGATTTTGAATAAAAGAATAGAAATAAAGGTTGGCATGTGGGACTTAAACCAAAAATAATTAAACCTAGCGATTTTATCAATCCACTTTTCTTGGAAAAGAGCACTGATGAAGAGATAAAAATAGTAGAGGGTGAGAGATGAACCTAGTACAACAGCAAGTTGCTAACTTAACAAACGACATAAAAAATCTTATTGCCGTTGCACAAGAACAAGCGATAAAAGCAGTCGATTTTCAAAGGGTTTTACTTTACTGGAACATCGGTAAAAGGATTTTTGAAGAGGTGCAGGGCGGTGAAGCAAGGGCAGAGTACGGAAAGTCTGTTATCAAAAATCTCTCAAGTGAGTTAGAACCTGTTTACGGAAGCGGATACTCTTTTAGGCAGTTGTATCTTTTTGTACAATTTTATAAAACTTTTCCAATTGTGAATACAGTGTGTTCACAATTGAACTGGAGCCAGTATAAGCTTCTGATTCGCATAGAAGATGACGCCAAAAGAGAGTTTTATATTGCAGAATCTACAAAAAACTTATGGAGCAAAAGAGACCTTGAGCTTTATAAAGAGTTGCAAGAGATAAATATATAACATGAAAGCAAAAGACTTAAAACATATTTTTTACGAGTGGCAGGGGGATGTTTTGGTGTTGAACATCCTCGGAACCCCCATGGCAAAGCAGGATGCTATCTTAAAACCAAAGGGCAACCAGCTTAAAATCAGCGTCAAAGCGCAGCCGCAAAACGGCAAAGCGACCGATTATATGGTCGATTTTTTGGCAAAAGAGTGCGGGGTGAGTGCGTCGCAGATCGAGGTGGTGTACGGGCGAGAGAGTATCCATAAACAGTTGCGCATCAAAGCGCCGAAAAAACTCCCAAAAGGGGTAGAATTTGAATAACGAAACAGGAGAGACGGCGATGACAAAACAAGATTTCAACGAGGGACTTTTAGGGTTTTTGGATGCTTCCCCCACGCCTTTTCATGCCACGAAAAATATCTGCGGTATGTTGGAAAATGCGG
>JAQUCZ010000226.1 GCA_028685945.1 Sulfurimonadaceae bacterium
TACGCTAAAACGGCCACACAGCCTTGATAATTTTGGTTCCCCAGCCTTGTTTTGTTGCACGTTCAATTTCTCCCTCCGTTTTATAAAGGATCTTGGCTTCGCTCATCTGCGCCGAATCGATCTTGTTGTGTTGATCGATGTCGTACGGACGGATCACGCCGCTGATCTGAATGATCTGCTTTTCGTCATCTACGAGTATCTCGCGTTTTCCCGAGATAAAGTAGTTGCCGTTTTGAAGCACTTTTACTATTCTAGCAGAAACCGTGGTCGTAAAGGAAGCATCTTTCGTAGCACTTCCGTTTCCCTGAAAACTGCTCGTCGAACCGCTTGTAAAACCGATGTTTGCTAGCCCGTTAAGTTTGTTGACGTAAGAATTTACCGCCGAGTTTATCCCGCCCGAGGTAAACGCTCCGCCGCCCAAAGCCGAAGAGTCGGCTTCGCTTAAACTTTTTGAGCCCGTATTGGAGCTCTTGGCATTTTCCGAGATCACCACCGTCACTATATCGTTGACGTGCATCGCTTTATGATCGGAAAACAAAGGGTTCTCCCCCTGCCCGAAAATACTTCCTGCAGAGACAAAATCCATATCGTTCTCTTTAGCGGGCATCTCTTCGACGTACACGGGCGGCTCGAAATCGATCTCGGGATCCGTTAAATTTGCGGTACATCCCGTGAAAAAAAGTATACCATACAAGGCAGATAAAAAGAATAAAGTGTTTTTCATGGGGTAAATCGCTCTCTTTGTTATGGTTGGATTGGTTATAATCCTAGCAACAATAGTTCCATAAATAAAGGATTTTCATGCAATTACGAGAACAAATCAACCAAGACCTCAAAGAGGCGATGAAAGCAAAAGATGCAAAAAAAAGAGACGCATTGCGCCTTTTAACGAGCGCGTTTAAACAAATAGAGGTGGACGAGCGCAGAGAGCTAAGCGATGAAGACGTAATCAAAATTATTCAAAACCAAGTCAAAAGACGCGAAGAAGCCGCAAAGCAATACAAAGACGCCGATCGCCTTGACCTTATGCAGATAGAGCTTGACGAGATTGCGTGCTACATGCCATACCTCCCCGCACAGCTAAGCGACGAGGAACTCAAAGCCGCACTCCAAAACATTATCTCCCAAACGGGTGCTACATCGCTCAAAGATATGGGCAAAATCATGGGAGCCGCATCCAAAGAGCTAGCAGGCAAAGCCGACGGCAAACGTATCAACGAGTGTGTCAAAGCCCTTTTGCAGTAGGTTCGCCGCTTTTATAAATTTTGTCACCCTGAACTCTAAAGAAACATTTTTGCTTCGCAAAAAGCGGTTCCCTTGTTTTGATTCAGGGTCTAGGTTTTCCTCCTTTTTCTCTCTAGTATTTGTTACTTTTTTACGTAAAAACCTCTTTTTTTTCCCTTTTCAATAAAAATTTAAGATTCCAACCAATACAATACGTTTCAATGTATCCAAAAAGATATAACGAAAACGTAATCTTATGTAATTTGTAAAACAAAATTGTTAAAATCCTTCTAAATTAAGAGAGTATGGAAATTGCATTTGTTTCGTTATCGTTATACTAAAATAAATACAAAGGAAAAAAGATGGTTGCCCAATCGCTGCAGACAAACAGATATAAAGCGTTTTTTGCATCGCTTTTGATCCACGGCGCACTTTTGAGCGCCGCTTTGTATTTCGGCGCACTTTATAAAAAGCCGCCGCAGATACAAGAGAATAAAATCGTTATGCAGCTAAGCAGTTTCGTGCCGCACACAACCCATAAGCAAGAGGTTCTCCCTCAAAAAGCGGTGCAAACTCCGCAGCCAAAAGCACAACCGCAACCAAAAAAATCAGCACAAAAAACGCTTCGCAAGATCCCGCAAAAACAACTAAAAACCGTACAACCCACACCTATTAAAGAGGAGCCTATTGCACAAGAGGTTGTACAAAACGAGGCGGGATCTTCCGAGGCGTTTACGCCTCCTATGCCCGACGAAGTTGCACAAAATGTGACTTTACACGAAGAAACACCCTTGTATTCTCCTGCTTTGCAACCATCCGTGCAAAACCAAACGGCACTTCAAGAGCCATCGGCGGGCGAGTCGCTCGATCATACTACACTCAGCCTCATTCGTAGCATGATCCAAAATGCACTCATCTACCCGCCGCTTGCAAAAAGGCTCAAACTTGAAGGTGTCGTCGTCGTTTCTTTCACCCTCACGCGAGACGGACGCGTCGAGGATGCGCTTATCTTAAGTCGTTCTGCAAGCGCTTCGTTGGACACGAGAGCCCTTCAAACCGTTACAAGTTTGAGCGGCTCTTATCCGGAATTACCAAAAAAAACAACACTCGAAATCCCTATAGCGTTTACGCTAAAAAAATCCTAAGGAACCCCACATGCCAACTATGCAAAAACTCTTTTTTTTACTATTTTTGAGCCTTTCGCTTCACTCCGAAATAGTAAACGAAAAAGTAGAAAAAGTGTTCGGTTCATCCCCGCCGATGAACTATCTCCTCTATGCGCTCAACCCCGAGAAGATGATCGGGCTAAATTTTAACGCCAAAAACCCGAACAACTACGCCGATGCGACATTGCTCGACAAAAAGTTTCTCACCCTCCCCGTAATAGGCTCTTTTCACGGAGGCGGCGTGGGGATCAACCTTGAAAACATCCTCAAGCACAAACCCGATCTGATTTTGCTTTGGGAGGACGATCTGCTTGTTTCGCGCGTACAAAGCGAGATAGCAAAAACAAAAATCCCTACCCTCACCCTCCCGTTTAGAAAAATAACCGACATGCCAAGCTCCATAAAAAAAGCGGGCGAAGCGATCGGGGAACAAGAGCGA
>JAQUCZ010000227.1 GCA_028685945.1 Sulfurimonadaceae bacterium
GGCGCGGCACCAGGGTATGTAGGGTACGAAGAGGGGGGACAACTCACCGAAGCGGTACGCCGCAAGCCTTACAGCGTCGTGTTGTTTGATGAAGTGGAAAAAGCACATCCCGATGTGTTTAATATGCTTTTGCAAGTGCTTGATGATGGAAGGTTGACAGACAATAAAGGGGTGACGGTGGATTTTACGAATACCATTATTATCTTAACCTCTAACATTGCAAGCGACAAAATCATGAATTATCCCGATTCTCAGGAGCTGCAAAGCCTTGTGATGGCGGAACTCAAACAGGCATTTAAACCTGAATTTTTGAACCGTTTGGACGATATCGTCATTTTTAACGCCTTGGGGCAAGAGCAGATCTTGGGTATCGTCGATATATTTTTCCAAGAGATCGCGAAAAAAGTGGCGCAAAGAGATATCGGTTTAACCTTGACCCAACATGCCAAAGAGTATGTTGCCGAAGCGGGATTCGACCCGGTCTTTGGAGCACGACCGCTTAAACGTGCACTCTATGAGATAGTAGAGGATCGCTTGGCAGATTTGATACTCGAAGGGAGAGTAGTTGAGGGCTCACGCGTCGTTTTTGATTATAAAAACAACGAAATCGAGGTAAGTGTTTCCTGATGGTTTGTCTGAGGTTAACAAAGCAAGCGTTATAATTGCACCATGAAATTATTACTTATTTTAAGCCTTGCAGCCTCTTATTTGATGGCATGTACGGGTGATTGCCTTACATGCCATCCCAAACTTGTTCCTACGATCCACGAGGATCTGCGTCATAAACCGATGCTCGGCTGTATCAACTGTCATAGCGCCGATCCAAACTCGATGGCGGAGTGCGGAAGCGATTGCTTCGGGTGCCACTCTATGGCGAAAATACTCGGTGCAAACGTGCAAGAACATGCCGTAATTCAGGAATGCCGCGATTGCCACGTAGGAGTAGTGGAAAAGATGTTCGATACCTCGGCTACGTTTAATCAGTCCAAAGAGGAATCGCTTAAAGATTTTTTACTCAAGTAAATCATCTGCCTGCAAACCTTAACCGCACTTTAAGTAAAATTTTAGTAGCATTTCACTCTTAAAATTAAATAAGGATATGTCATGAAAAGAACATACCAGCCACATAATACGCCGAGAAAGAGAACTCACGGGTTCAGAGCACGTATGGCAACAAAAAACGGTCGTAAGCTTATCAATCGTCGCCGTGCAAAAGGTCGTAAAAGATTGTCAGTTTAAGCGGATTTAGTACACTGAAGCTCCACAAAGAGTTTCAGTCAATTTACAAAAAAGGGAAAAATGCCCACTCGAGTAGCGTGGTGCTGTTTTTTCTTCCCCAAAACGAAATTCATAGCGTAGGTTTTACTGCGACCAAAAAATTGGGTAACGCGGTAAAAAGAAATAGAGCCAAAAGAAGAATGAGAGCTTTGTTCTGTGAATTTTCCCCCTCATTACAAGACGGAACGTACATATTCGTTGCGAAACAACCTTTGATCGATGCTCCGTACGAGAAATTGCGCGAAGAGTTTCGTAAAGTGTTGCGCTATGCAAAGGCTTTGAAGTGATCAAAAAGTTTTTATTGAAACTATTATGGTTTTATCAGAAATTTTTGACACTTTTTAGTTACGGAAGCTGTCGTTATTACCCCACCTGCAGCGAATATGCAAAAATAAATTTCGAAAATAATTCACTTTCAAGTGCTTTTTACCACTCTTTTACTAGAATACTGCGTTGTAATCAAATGTTTGACGGAGGAATCGAGTATCCTACGCTTGACAAACTTCGTTTAAAACCCGCCAATTTGGGGATAGATTCGATTAAATATTGGTTGGTTCCAAGTAAAAAAAACCGCTATTTTATTATAAAAAACTTTTCGTATAAAGGGTAATCGTGTTAGATAAAATGACGCCTAATCAAAGGTTGATACTCGCAGTAGTGTTGTCGATTCTGTTTTTTGTAGCTTATACGGCTATATTTCCGCCACAGCAAAATGTTCAAGATGCAAATAATACACAAGATGTTGCACTCTCTCAAAACAAACAAGGTCTTAGTGCCGAAGAGATCACCGGTCATCAGATAAGTACTACCGAAAAAGCGGCAACCGGCGCATCGAATACTTTAGTGACCGTTACAAATAAAGATTTTATTCTTAAAATCGATACTTTGGGGCGTATCTCCTCTAAAGTTCTTTTGGAAGATAAGTTCAATGATGAGCACAATAAAAATGCAGAATTGATCCCTGATGGAACAAGACCCCTTTTGGTACGATTTAGGGATGAAGAGCTTAATAAAGAAGCTTTAAGCGTTGCGTACACGACCGATGCACACGAACTCTCTTTGGGTGAAGAATCTCAAAAAGTGACGTTGACGCAAAAACTCTCAAACGTAACCGTAACCAAAGAGCTTACATTTTACGCGGACGGGCATTACGACGTAAATATCAATGTTACCAACGACAAGCGTTATTTTGTTTATCTCGGACAAAGACCTGAAATTCAGAAAAAGATGATGGCGGTCGCAGGGGCGATGGTATATACGGACGATGATATTGTAACTATCATCGAAGACGGCGATGCAGAGGGGAAAAAAACATTTAGCGGCGTAACGCTTATCTCTGCATTCGATCAATATACCGCGACGCTCATGTACGGATTTGCAAAAGATACCGCAATCGTGGTAGAGCGTGACAAAAACGACAACCCGATCATCTATTTCGATGCGCTTCCTACAATGGCGTTTCACGGATATATAGGGCCAAAAGAGTATAAAACGCTTGAAGCGATCAATCCGGCTT
>JAQUCZ010000228.1 GCA_028685945.1 Sulfurimonadaceae bacterium
TTCTTGGGTTACAAGCTCTTGAACAAGCCGATGCATCACGTCGCTGCGCAAAGCGGTTTTGTATTTGGGGATGATCCCTCCCGCTTGGGTCACTCTCTTTGGCATGCTCATGCTGCACGTACCGTTTTTGCACTCGATAACGCCGTAGTAAAAATCGCGTGCACCCACTTGAAACTGGTGCGCCATATAGGGCTTGGGGCGAAACACCACCCCCTGAAGAGGGTGCGAGAAATTATGGGCAAAAAAAGTGATCTGCAGCGAATTGGGCGCGCGATACACCGACGAGACGGTTGCATCTATAAGCTGTGGCATGTGGGGGTTTATTTTGGTAAAAAGTCGGAGGTCCTCGTAGGAGTGGGGGATCAAAAGAGCAAGTTCAAGAACCGAGGATATTCCCAGTTTTTTAAACTTTGCCTCCTGCTCTTTTGAAAGATCCATACCCTTACTTTGTGACGATTGCGAAGCTTAGGTCGTTGATTTCGGTATGTGTTTTTATAAAATCGTTAAGCTCTTCTAAAGGAAGTGCTTGAATAAGCTCAAGCTCTTTGAGGGCAAAGCCCGCTTCTTGCCCTTTGTAAAACTCCATAAACGCGCGGTTGAGGCGTTGGCTCATCGTCTCGACGCGCAGCGGTTCGCTTCCTAAAAGAAACTTTTTGGTCTGATCGAGTTCCTCTTGCGTCACGCCGTTTGTAACAAACTCCGCAATGACCGCTTTCACCGTCGTTTGTGCTTCTTCGAGAGATTCGATTTTTGTTTGAAGATAACCGTTGAAATAACTGCTCGATTTGGAGATGTCGATGCGCGCATACGCCGAATAGGCAAGCCCGCGTTTGACCCGAATCTCCTCCATCATGCGCGATCCGAATCCCCCCGCACCCAAAATAAACGCCGCCACTTTTGCTTTGTACTGCTCTTTGGAATCGTCTTGCATCGCAAACGGAGCGCCGAAATAGATATACGCCTGTTCCGTTTCACGTTTGAGAATATTCTCTTTGGCATGTGCGTTTGCTTTAAAGTTCGCAACCTCGCTTTTCTCCCCTTTTTCAAGAGTGTGAACAACCGTTCTAAGTCTTTTTTCTATCGCTTCAAGCTCCACGTCGCCGCCGAGTGCCACGATAAGACGCGAACGCACGAGATGGGTTTCTAAAAAGCTTTTGATATCCGCCAAAGTGATACTCTCGACACTCTCTATCGTTCCCGATGCGGGATTTTGAAGCGGCGTGCCTGCAAACAAAAGCGCTTTGAGTGCGTTGGATGCAACGTAGTCGTAATCGTTCTCTTTACGTGACAAAGAACCGATAGTGGTTTTTTTCACTTTTTTAAGTACATCTTCGCTTAGGTTGGGGTCTGCTAGAAGCATCTCTAAAAATCCGAGTGCATTCTCCAGCTCCTCTTTAAGACAGCTCATCTCGATCACGAACGTCTCTTTGCCCACCGAAGCGGAGATATGGATCGCTTTGGCTTCAAGCGCTTCGGCAAAAGCGGAGGAGCCGAGCTTTTTCGTCCCCTCCCCTATCATCTTCGCGCCGAGTTTCGCAAGCCCCGCTTTGGTATCGGCAATCGTTCCGCTATTTGTAAACACCAACTGCATCGTAACTAGCGGAAGGCGCTTGTCTTGCTCTAAAATAACGGGAACTTGCACCCCGTCCGTCTCAAAATGTTTGATTGTTGCCGCCATAAGTATCTCTCCCAAGAGCATAAGTGCCAAAAATATTTTTTTCATCGTTTATGCAAACTTCTCTAAAATTTCATACGCCGTATTGCGGATAGCAGGGGTCTCCCCGATGTCGCGGATGAGACGCACCATCTCCTCTTTTGCCATGCGAAAGCCCGCGCCCGCACTTCGTACCACGTTTTCTTCCATCATCGTCGAGCCCAGATCGTTTGCCCCAAAAAGCAAAGCCGCCTGCCCGATGTAGGGTCCTTGCGTTACCCAAGAACTTTGGATATTGGGCACGTTGTCAAGATACAAGCGTGCCACCGCCAAAAGACGCAAATATCTGTTGGAGGAAGGCTTTGGCATGTCGGGAATCAGGCGCAAAAGCTCGGTGTTTTTGCCCTGAAAACTCCACATAATAAACGCCCGAAAACCACCCGTCTCATCCTGCAATCTTCGTATCATATCTAGGTGCTCGATAATATCTTCGTCACTCTCGACCGTGCCGTACATCATCGTTGCGGTCGATTTTATACCGAGTTTGTGCGCTTTGCGGTGGATGTCGATCCACACCTCGCTGTCGATCTTTTTAGGCGCAATGATGTCGCGCACCTTGTCGCTTAAAATCTCCGCTCCCGCTCCCGGAATCGACGCCAAACCCTTGGCATGTAAGCGCGTAAGCACCTCTTCGACGCTGATGCGCGAAACTTTGGCGATAAAATCGATCTCGATGGAGGAAAAACCGTGGATGGTGATCTGAGGGTATTTGGTGTGGATATGCCCCACCAAATTCTCGTACCACTCAATCTTGAGTTTTGGGTGTACGCCCCCTTGAAAAAGTATCTGCGTGCCGCCGATCTCCAAAAGCTCTTCGATCTTCGCATCAATCTCGTCAAACGTAAGCACATACGCATCGGCATCTTTTTCGTGGCGGTAAAAGGCGCAGAATTTACAATCGACCCAGCAGATGTTCGTGTAGTTGATGTTTCTATCGACCACGAAGGTGGTGATCCCCTCGGGGTGGAGCTGTTTTTTTCGCGCACTCGCCATACGCCCGAGCTCTTTAAGATCGGCGTTACGGATAAGCTCAAGCGCCTCTTGCTTGCTCAATCTTTGAAAATCGTGCATAACTTATT
>JAQUCZ010000229.1:0-1307 GCA_028685945.1 Sulfurimonadaceae bacterium
GGGTAACTTCGATCAAAAACTGCTTGAAGGGAAGTTCGTTCTTGTCGGTACGAGTGCGGCGGGATTGTTTGATTTGCGAAGCACCCCTTATGCGAACGCAATTGCGGGGGTTGAGGTACATGCCAACGTAATCGACAATATAATTACGGGAGATTTCCTCTCCAAACCGCGCTATTTCGTGCTGTATGACCTTTTTATCATCTGGGGCGCGGTGTTTGTTTTCTTTTTTCTTTTTTCGTTTTTAAAATCGTGGTTTGTTTTGCCGAGCGCTTTTTTGCTTTTTTATGGCATGTTTGAACTTTTTTACGTGCTTTTTTTTAACTATGGAGTTGTTTTAAATCTTCTCTTTCCCCTTTTGGCTTTTGTGCTGAGTTTCGCTCTTGCAGTGGGGATCGACTACATCGTCGCCTCGCGCCGTATGGAAGAGGCAAAGAGGATGCTCGGGAAAAAAGTCTCCCCCGCGGTGATGGAGTATCTTTTAGAACACTCCGCCGAAGAGCTGGTGAGTTCGCGCGAGCTTGAAGCGACCATCTTTTTTAGCGATATCCGCTCCTTTACCACGATCTCGGAAAAAATCGGCTCTCCCGACAAGGTGATCCACATGCTAAACACCTACCTCACCCCCATGGTGCAGAGCATCGTCAACCACAAAGGCACCATCGACAAGTTTATCGGTGATGCCATTATGGCGTACTGGAACGCGCCGATTCCCGTGGCAAACCATGCCGACCAAGCGCTCAAAAGTGCGATTGAGCAGATAGAGATGTTAGAGCAGATCAACAAGCTTATCACCCCCAAATACGACGTCACCATCAACATCGGCATAGGGCTCCATACGGGGATCGTCACCGCGGGGGATATGGGGAGTTACGGGCGCAGCGACTACACCATTATCGGCGATAACGTCAACCTTGCTTCAAGGATGGAGGGGCTTACAAAACAGTACGGCGCGTCGATTTTAATCTCCCGCGCAACGTACGAGAGGCTTGAGGGAAGTTACGTGATCCGCCCTCTCGATTTGGTGGAGGTGAAGGGAAAAAGCGAAGCGGTCGAAATTTTTGAGGTGGTGTGCAAAAATAAAAATATCTCCCAAGAGGAGCTGCAAAGTTACGCAAAAGCGATTGCTTTGTTTCGCGGCGCGGAGGTGGCGCAAGCGTATGAGATTTTTCAAAATTTGCAGATGCAAAACCCCTCGAAGCTTTACGAGTTTTACAGCCAACGATGTGCAGAGTTTTTAGCCCACCCCGAGCGGGAGTTCACCCCGATTTTAAAAATGACCACCAAATAAGGAGAGATATGAAGATTTT
>JAQUCZ010000229.1:1407-2786 GCA_028685945.1 Sulfurimonadaceae bacterium
TGAGAGAAAAAATGGAACATCTTGAGACGATAGACAGCGTATGTACCTACTGCGGAGTAGGGTGTGATATCGCCGCAAAAGTAAATGTGAGCGAAAATAAGATCGAGAGCATTTTTGCTCATCCCGACGGTGTCGTGTCGCAAGGAAAACTGTGCGTCAAAGGGAAATACGGCTTTGACTTCGTAACCTCCCCCGAACGCCTAAGAACCCCGCGAATCAAAAAAAGTTTTTTGGCAAAAAACCCGAGTATCCAAGAGGCGATCGCTTCGACGCTTCGCGACTTTGACGACGTATGGTTTGAAACGACCCTCGATGGCGCAACCACGGCATGTGCTATGAAACTCAAGGAGGTGCAGGCAACCTACGGACGCAAATCGGTCTGCTCCATCGGCGGGGCGCGTACCTCGTGTGAGAGCTCCTATATGTTCCAAAAGTTTACCCGCCATACCCTCAACTCCCCCCATGTTGACAACTGCGCGCGGGTGTGCCACTCTCCGAGCTTAAAAGGGATGCGCACCACCATCGGCGAGGGTGCGGCGACCAACCCTTACAATGACATCTACAACACCGAATTTATGATCGTCATCGGCTCCAACACCACCGAAGCCCACCCCATCATCTCCAACCGCATATTAGACGTGGCACGCGAGCACGATAACTTGGCGGTGTTTGACGTGCGCGAGATCAAACTGCACCGTTTTGCCAAATACAAAGCGATTATGCCGCATGAAGCCAACCTTTTGGTGCTCAACATGCTAGCTTACGTCATCATAGACGAGGAACTTTACCACGAGGAGTTTATTGCCGATAGAACGAAGGGTTTTGCGGAGTTTAAAGAGAAGATTCTAAACGACCCCTATGCGAATCCAAAATATTTTGAAAACATAGAGGGGTATGAGTATCTCAGCAAAATGATCCCCAAAATCGCCCGCGAATATGCGCTTAAAAAATCGATGATCTTTTGGGGGCTCGGGATCACCGAACATCTTGACGGCTCTTACGCGGTTATGGCGATCACCCATTTGGCGCTTATGACTGGAAATGTCGGTAAAAGCGGAGCGGGGCTGATGCCGCTGCGCGGACAAAACAACGTTCAGGGAACCTGTGATATGGGGATGCTCCCCTACTACGACCCCGATTATCAAGAGCCAAAAGAGATAGGGCTTATGACCCCGCAGTTGGTCGAGGAGATGCTTGAGGGGCGCGTCAAGGCTCTGCTGAATATCGGCGAGGATATCACCCATATTCACCCAAACCTTAATAAAATAGAGCGCGCCATTGAAAACCTTGAGCTTATCTTTGTGCAAGAGCTTTTTATGACCGACGTGGCGCAAAAAGCTGATATCGTCGTGGGGGTAAAATCGGCATACGAGAAAACG
>JAQUCZ010000230.1 GCA_028685945.1 Sulfurimonadaceae bacterium
CTGCGAGAGAATAAAAGCCGAAATCTCTTTGCGCATCAAAACGGCGGTGGGCAAAAGACCCAGTTTTAAAAGTTCCAAAATCGATTCGGAGTGGTACGATATTTGGTGGTGCTGCCCGTGGGGACAGGTGTTTTTACTCACCAAAGTACGGCATTTGTCGCAATAAACGTATTCGCTTGAGAGGATAATCTCTATCTCGATCCCCACGACTTTGTCTACGATCGATTTGTTGGAGTTGGCATCGTAAAACATCCCAAGACCCGCATGGTTGCGCCCGATGGTAAGGCGGTTACAGCCGTAGTTGTTGGCAACGATAGAATCGAGGATAATCTCGTTGTAGCCTGCAAAGATATAGCTGTTCTCCAAAGGGACGACCAAAACGCGGTTGGTTGGAAGGAAGTTTGTGACGAAATAGTTAAGCGCTTCGTAGCGAATATCAAAATGTAGATCGGCGTTGTTGTAGGGCTTGAGCAAAAAGATCACGAGAAGGTCGGTATTTTCCAAAGTTTGGCGAATCAGCTTTTCGTGTGCGCGGTGTAGCGGGTTTGCCGCCATTACCAAAGAGGAGATATGTTTTGCATTAACGGCGCGCGCCGCTTCAATAATGCGCTCTTTATTGGTGTTGGTAGAGCCGTGCAAAAGGGTATACTCGCCGCTAAGAGCATATTTTCCCAAGCGTTTGAGGGTTGCGCTCACCCCCGGGTGGGAGAGATCGTCGGTACCGTAAATCTGCTTGGTTCTCTCACTAGGATCGATGGGGAAAACCTCTTCGACGATCAGGGTAGCATAGGGCTTTTTCTCGCAGATAAGGGTGATCTCCTCCCCTTTTTGGAGCGATTCAAGCACCTCTTGGTTGCGTTTTCCCGAAGGAGCCAAAATAAAAGGGAAAGGGAAAACCTTCCCTTTTACGAGCCCCGTACGCAACACCTCTTTACTTTGTGCGCTGTTCATAAGATGGGTTACGGGGGAGAGAAGCCCGTCTTTGCAGAGTTCAAGGGCGGATGCCGCTTCTTTGTCGATGTAGATCGTTTTATTTTTTCTTGAGGAGGTCATATTTTTTTCTCTTTTCCCATAAGCTTTTGCGTGAAATGCCCAGTTTTTTGGAGAGTTCCGTGTCGGGGAATTTGTCTTGGTAGTTCATCACGATAAACTTGACGTACTCCTCGATAGGGAGAATCTCGCTTTGTTCAAATACGCTGCTTTCGCTTTTGATGTCGATCACCTTAAAAGGGACGTCTTCAATTTTTTCGCTGCTTACTACGATCGCCTGTTTATCGCTCAAAAGTTCGCAAAGTGCGATTCTTTCGCTTTTTTTGAGGAGTTGAAAATCTATGATGTAAATAAGCGTTTTATTGTTGCAAGAGGCTATGTCGCTCATCGCTTTTGGATCACTTAGACTGATAAAAGAGAGGGAGAGATTTTTTTTCGTAGCGATATGAAACGCCAGTGCATCGGCAGACTTTTGGTACCCCGTAGAGATAAAAATCGGAAGCTCCGCATTTTCGTTTTTCTCTAAAAACGAACGATCGACGGAGGTAAAAGAGTGTTGCAGATATTTTTCGTAAGCTACGGTGCGTCTTTTAAGTTTTTCGTAATCTTGGTAGTGGTTGATCTTGCGGATAAGCTCCTCGATCATAAAGGGTTTGAGAATATAATCCTTCGCCCCCGCACTAAGCGGTTTGGAAACGGTGTCGTTGCTGATGTAGGAGACCATAAGGATCACGATCGATCTTTTGAAGGTTTCGATCACCGGATTGAAATCTTGCCCGTTGATGCTGGTAGAAAGGAGTACGACATCGTAATCGGTGCTTTTAATCGCATCGCGCGTGGAAGTGCACATCTCGCAGATATGCCCGAGCTCTCCGAGTTTGGTTGCTATGCTTTGTGCCAAATATACTTCGTTTTCTATAATTAATATTTTCAAATTTTTGTCCAGTCAAAATATTTTAAATTTACGTTTGCCAAAACGGCAACACCTTCGCTTCTCCCTACAAACCCGAGTTTTTCGGTCGTAGTAGCTTTGACGTTGACGCGCGCATTCTCTACATGGAGTATTTTGGCGATCGTTTCCCGCATCGCTGCCTTATATTTTCCCAGTCTCGGCGTCTGTGCAGCGATCGTAATATCTGCATTGACGATAACAAAACCGAAATTATATATTTTTTTTACCACAACGGCCAAAAGCTCTTTGGAGTCTATCCCTTTATACTTTGGATCGTTGTCGGGAAAAAGGGTGCCTATGTCTCCCATTCCCGCTGCACCCAAAAGCGCATCTATGAGGGCATGGAGTGCTACGTCCCCGTCGCTGTGGGCTAAAAATCCGAAGTCGGATTCTATTTTGACGCCCCCTAAAAACATAGCCCCTTTCGTATCGAAGGCATGGACGTCCAAGCCGTTGCCGCTGAGAGTATCGGCAGATGGGGGTGTGAGGCAGGGGATCTTTTTGAGATCGTAAATGTAGGTGATTTTATGCGCGTCGCTTTTGCCTAGAACAAACTCCCTCGTGCCGCCGTAGGCTACGATGGCGCTGCTCTCGTCGGTGAAAGGATCGTTAGTCTGAAGCGCTTGTTTGAGAATTTCGGTTCGGGAGAGTTGGGGGGTTTGGATCAGTTTGACGCGGTCGCGATCTATCGTGGCATTTTCGTAGATTACGGTGTCGCTGACGTTTAAGTAGGGTACGATAGAGTCGCTCTCCCCCTTGCGTGCGAGGATACGCTCTAAAAGATCGTCGTCGATGCAGCAGCGGGCGATATCGCTGGCAAGGACGTAGGGGG
>JAQUCZ010000015.1 GCA_028685945.1 Sulfurimonadaceae bacterium
TGTAAAATCGACAACCCGTTTGACCGTTACGCAAAAGCGATCCTTGAATATTTTCCGAATGACAACCCCATCTACACAAACTACACCAAACTCTTAACTGATGATACGCACTTTATGAGCAAAGCCCATAAAGTGGCAGGGACAAATGTCCCTACAACCCCCTGAAGCTACCCGTATCTTTCCGATACGGGAGAAAAACTGACAACTTAGCCCTTTCTAAAAGAAAGTGCGTAAGGTCAGCTCTTAAAATGATTTTTCTTGCATCCTTTCCTTGGCATGCAGGAAAAAATCGCTTCTCTTTTAGAAAACTAAAATCTCATTTTGGCTATAATCGCAAAATTATTTTAGAACATAGAGTTAGGATTTTTCAATGCAAAAAGCAAATATCGAAGGAAAAGTTTGGAGATTCGGCAAGGATATCGACACCGATTTGATTATCGCGGCGCGTTATTTAAATACATCGGTTCCCGAAGAGCTCGCTAAACACGTTATGGAAGACGCAGACCCCGATTTCGTGAAAAAAATGTCTCGCGGCGACGTGATCGTAGCGGGTGAAAATTTCGGATGCGGCAGTTCGCGCGAACACGCACCTATCGCACTCAAAGCAGCAGGCGTTGCGGCGGTAATCGCTCCTACTTTCGCTCGTATATTTTATCGCAATGCATTCAACATGGGACTCCCTATTTTTGAACTTCAAGAGAGTGCAGAGATATCCGAAGGGGATATGATCAGCGTCGATATGAACGCAGGGACGATCACCAACAAAACCACGAACAAAACCTACAACTTCATCCCCATCCCTCCGTTTATGCAAGAGCTAATCGATGCAGGCGGGCTTATGGAATTTGCTCAAAAAGAGATTAAAGGAAACTAAATGAAAAAATACAAAATAGCACTTATTAAAGGGGACGGAATCGGTCCCGAGATTATCGATGAAGCAGTAAAAGTTCTCGATGCAGTCTCTTCTTGTTTTGATTTCGACTTCTCTTACGAAGAGGTTTTGATGGGGGGATGCGCCTACGATATCACGGGCGATCCGCTGCCGCAAGAAACAATCACGACCGCTCTTAATAGCGATGCAGTACTTTTCGGTGCCATCGGCGGGGAGAAGTGGGATAAGCTTCCGCGCGAAAAACGCCCCGAGAGCGGACTTTTACGCTTTAGAAAAGAGCTGGGTGTGTATGCAAACCTTCGTCCTGCCGTCGTGTACGATGAACTGCTAAACGCATCTTCGCTCAAACCCGAAGTGGTAAGCGGCGTCGATTTGATGGTTGTGCGCGAGCTTATCGGCGGGATCTATTTCGGCGAGCCTAAAGGGCGCGACGAAAACAAAGGGTGGAATACGATGGTGTATACCCGCCCGGAGATCGAGCGTATCGCACACCAAGCGTTTAAAATCGCCATGGAGCGCAATAAACGCGTATGCTCCGTCGATAAAGCAAATGTTTTGGACGTTTCGCAGCTTTGGAGAGAGGTAGTGATCGAAGTGGCAAAAGAGTACCCGGAAGTGGAGCTCTCCCACATGTACGTCGATAATGCGGCGATGCAGCTTATCCGTGATCCAAGACAGTTTGATGTTATCTTGACGGGGAACATCTTCGGCGACATCCTAAGCGATGAAGCAAGTATGCTCTCGGGTTCTATCGGGCTCTTGCCTTCGGCTTCCATCGGTGCAAAAATCGGCGTGTACGAGCCTATCCACGGTTCTGCACCCGACATCGCAGGGCAGGGGATCGCCAACCCGATCGCAACGATCTCTTCGGCTTCGATGATGCTTCGCTACGCACTAGGGGAGATTGAAGCGGCAGATAAAATCGACAATGCAATCAAAAGAGCACTCAAAGAGGGTTACAGAACAAAAGATATCGCGCAATACGATGCAAAAGAGATATGCTCTACAAGCGAAATGGGTTCTATCATCGCTAATTACGCTGCAAAATGCAAACACTAACGCTTGCCAATATCTACGAACTTCAAGGGCTCAAAGAGGAAGCCCTTGAGATATACAAAGAGATCCTAAAAAAAGACCCTTCCAACAGCGATGCAAAAATCGCCATTAGAAGACTTTCGGGGATGAGAAAAAAATTTTTGGGCATTAACGCACAGATGAAAGATTTTTTTATTAAGATGGATACGGACGTTGAATTTAAAGAGTTTGAAAGGTGGTTGTTAAAATCATGGAATTAAAAGACGTAATACTCTCTACCCTTGCCGAAATGGAAGAGGACGAGAAACAACCCCCTTTCAAAAGCGCCCCCGCACCTTCTCAACAAAGAAATCCTTTCGTAAAACAAGAGGAGCCTAAAAAAGAGTTCCAAGAGGAGTTGCAACAGATCAAAGAGCAGCTTGAATCATCGCAAAACCCCTCCGATAGCGAGCTCTTTTTTTTGCAATCGGTACGTGAGCGGCTTCTTGTGCTATTTGAAGGGTTTCAAGCGCCAAACAACTCCAATATCGAAGCGAAAATAGATTTAACGCTCAATTTTTTAGAATATACCTTAGCCGTTATAGACGAGCGTACGGAAAAAATACAAAAAGGAAAACGACAGTGAGTCAATACAGAGTTCTTATCGATGCCAACGACGAGAAAGGTTTGGTTTATAAGGTTTCTTCGGTTTTTTTCGAGAACAACCTTAATATTTTAAGCAACAACGAATTTGTCGATAAAGAGAACAACAAATTTTTTATGCGCAGCGTCGTAGACGGTGTCGTAGACCCGAGCGAACTTAAAAAATCGATAGAAAACGTGTTGCCCAAACATGCAAGCGTCGAAGTGATCAAGCCGCGCAAAAAAAATATCATCATTATGGCGACAAAAGAGATGCATGCCTTGGGAGATATTCTCATTCGCCACGAAGCGGGGGAGCTTGAAGCAAATATCCTCTGCGTTGTCTCCAACTACGATCTTTTAGAGTCTTTGGTGACACGCTTTAATATCCCTTACAAAACCATTTCCCACGAGGGTTTAAGCAGAGCCGAGCATGAAGAGAAAGTGCTTGAGTATCTCGCAACGTACGACGATATCGACTATATCGTTTTGGCAAAATATATGCGTATTCTAACGCCCCGTTTCGTTGAAGCGTACGAAAACAAAATCATCAATATCCACCACTCTTTTTTACCCGCATTTATAGGTGCAAACCCTTACAAACAAGCGTATGAGAGAGGCGTAAAAATCATCGGTGCAACAAGCCATTTCGTCAACAACAACCTCGATGAGGGTCCCATCATCTCCCAAGAGGTGATCCACGTCAACCACGCGTACGGCTGGCGCGATATGCAGCGTTCGGGTAAAGACGTCGAAAAAGTGGTGCTCTCTCGCGCACTTAAACTGGCACTCGAAGATCGTATCTTTGTTTATGCCAATAAAACCGTTATTTTTTAAGGATATTTTTGTTTCATATCGTACTTGTTCATCCCCAAATTCCCAATAACACGGGAGCGATCGGCAGGCTTTGCGTCAATGCGGGTGCGTCTTTGCATCTTATTAAGCCGATCGCTTTTGATATAGACGAAAAAGCGGTGCGTAGGGCAGGGCTTGATTACTGGCACAAGCTTGATCTGCACGTATGGGAGAGTTTGGAGGCATTTTTTGCGGCAAACAAGATAACGACAAACGCCTATTTTGCGACGACAAAAACCGACAAACCCTATTTTGAAGCAAAGTTCCAAGAGGGGGATTTTATCTTTTTTGGGAGCGAAACGGCAGGAATCCCTTCGGAGATACTCGAAAAATTTCAAGAGCAAAACATCACTATCCCCATGACGAAAGAGGGGCGAAGCCTTAATCTGGCGATCAGTACGGGGATCGTTCTTTATGAGGCGATTCGCCAAAATTATCCCCGTTTTATGGAGCAAAATTTATGAACCCCGTAGTCGATACCATCGTATTATTTTTGTTAATTCTGTTTTTGGTGTTTATTTTTAGCGGCTACCATAAAAGTAAAGCTTCCCAAAGGGAAGAGCAAGAGAAAAAAGAGGACAAAAAGCAAGAGGAGTAAGCAAAACTCTTGGCATGTGCCAAGAGGAAGTTCTTTAGAACTTCGCTCTTACCCCCGCATACGCCATGCGCCCGCGAAGCGGTCCCCAGATATGCCCCACGTCGTATTCTCCCGCATCGTCATAAAAAAGAGGCGACTCTTTTTCCGTCTGCGTATAATCGAAAAGGTTTTTTACCCCCAAATAGAGATTGAAATTTTTCGTCACGTCTTTGGCAATTTTTAGATCCACCGTCGCAAACGAAGGCGCTTTCGTATTTTTTGGACTCGTACCTGCAACATCGTTTGTTCTGTTTCCGTAGCCGTAAGGTGCCAGATTTCTCGAAGCTACCCATGTCGCCTGTGCCGTCGCATTCCAGCCGTTTGCATCGTAATCGATCATAAAACGCGCTTGTTTCTCCATGGCGGCGATGTAAAGCAGCTCTTTATATTTTTCATCGTACCAATATTGCTCGTACCCGCCCGAAACGGTAATAGCAGGGGTGATTAAGTAGCTGGCCACGATATCGGCATTTTTCACCGCCACTCTCCCCTTGTAGTTATAAAGCGTGGGTTTGCCCGTGCCGTCTTCGCCCACGTAAGCGAGGTTCTTCACGTCTGTGTAGGAGCCGCCTGCCGTAAGGCTCACTCTTCCTTCATCATACGAGAGCGCATACGATACGTTGTTGGAGCGCTCAATCTCGCTGATATCTACGCCGAATCCGTCGGGCCCGATCAATCCGTGTTCCGATTCAAAAAACGTGAGCGGCGAACGGTATCCTTGTCCTGCCGAGAAGCGGGAAACTATGGCATGTGTGTGGTTGTGGCGCAAATGCAAACGCGGCAGAACGATCGTCTCGTCAATCTCGTTCTCTTTTAAAAACTGCCCCGTAAAGTTCGTAAGTATCTTGGCACCTCGAAGGGCAACGTTGAGCTCCGTATCGTGCGTCATCGTCCATGTATCTTGCACATAGAGTCCGTAGGCGTAATAATCAAAATCATCCTTGCCGTTTGCCGTAGCCGTAGGGGTAAACCCCGTCGATTTTGCTTTCATAATTTCGCTTTTAAAATCGACCCCGTAGGTTAAGAGATGCTCGTCGCTAAGCATCTGCGTAACTTTAATATCCGCAAAATAGGTTTTATCGTCGTTGACGTAATCGGTTCCCTCGTACATCGAATCCTGCCCCGCATCGGCGTATGCCAAGGTGGTCTGAAACGTCGTCGTATCCCCTACGTGTATCCATTTAAGGGTTGCTTCGTCGCGGATTGTTGTAATGCTCTCCAAGGTTCCCATCGGATCGCCGTTGTATTGGTTATTGACGTTACCGCCCACAAAAGAAGGGTTAGCCGTACCCGTACTACCGAACGATGTCACGGCAAATTGCTCCTCTACCATCGGACCGCCGTATACTTTCGAATCGTAATGGGAGAGTTTAAGCTCTATTTCGTCTTGATCGGTAAGTTCGTGGTTTATTTTAAAAGAGAGCACCTGATTTTCGAGTCTCGGAGCTTCGTTAACGCCGTTTTTGTCTTGATCGTATTGGTCGTAGTTTGTATACCCGCCCGAAATGACGACACCCGTTTTTTTATCTTCACTCATCCCCTCGGCAAAAAACTCGCCCACTTTATACCCTTGTTCGCCGCCTGCAAGATTGAATTCCATTCCGTTTCTTTTTGCTTTGCGGGAAACGATGTTGATCGTTCCTCCGATAGCCTCGGGAGCCGTCAATGAAGCGCCGCTACCGCGTGCTACCTCGATTGTTTCTATATCGCTCACCCCGATACCGTCCATGCCGTAATAGCTTGAAACCGTAGAGTGAAACGGTACGCCGTCTGCCAGAACCGTAGTATGTTCCCCTTTCATACCGTTAAGCATCACGCGCTTTATGCCGCACATAGAACAATTGGTCGTTACGTCGATTCCGGGCGTTTGCTCGATCGCCTCTATAAGCGTTACGGCCTGCTGTTTTTTGATCTGCTCTTTAGAGATCACTTCGGTTTTTTCGATAATATCTTTTACTTTTCCTTGTTTGGCACTTTTTGTATCGGTGCCGCTTAAGCTGATCGCTTCGAGAACTTCATCGGCTACTGCAACATTGTGAACCAATGCCGCAGCAGCTACCACTGAGAGTAATTTTTTCATTTGTATCCTTAGTAATATTTCATTTAAGATTAATGGAATATTAATAGGCAGAAGCTTAATTTTATATTAATATTGATAATACTTTTCAATATTGCATTTTTCTATAGTAATATTTTAGCAATCTCAAAGAGATTTTTCTCAAATTTTTCAAACAGAGTGTTGACGTTTTTTACAAAATGTGACATGTGCTTCTCCTTTTTTATTTCAAAATATAAATAAATTTTTCTATAGAATATAAAAATATTGCAAATTGCAAAACAAATCTTGTTTTATTGCAAAAAAAGTAGTATTATTTTGTATTTACTTATAAAAGGAAGATAGCATGAAAAGTTTTATCGATATTGTCGAAGAGATAAAAAACATCATCTCTTCGGAATACAACGGCAGAAAAGTATTTGATAAAGACGTAGCAGACCTGTTGGGGATAAGCCAAATGAATTTTGCGACGATGAAAAAAAGAAACAAGATACCTTTTAACGAGTTGCTTGATTTTTGTGCACTTAAATCGATCTCGATAAATTGGCTGTTATACGGTCAATCCCCCGAAAGCTTGGTGGAAGCGACCAATAGATTTTTTATGGTTCGCTATTACAGCGATATCCATGCATCTGCGGGAGGAGGGGGCGATATTCTTAGCGAAGCCAATGAGGCGATCGAACTTGCTCCGGATTTTGTTGCACTTTTAGGGGGAGAAAAAGAGCTTAAAAACATCGAGGCAATTAACGTAAGCGGGGACTCGATGGAACCCACTTTTAGCTATAATGACATCGTATTTATCAATAGAACAAAAACCAATCTGCAAAGAGGCGGTATATTTACCCTCCGCACCGAAGCCGGTCTTTTTATTAAAAGAGTACAGCAAAGAATAGACGGAAAAGTCGACATTATCTCCGACAATCCCGTGTATGCGACGCAAACACTCGATCCGCAAGAGATCGAAGTGATCGGCAGGGTTGTAAGCAGATTCGGAAACGTCGATTAAAGGTATGATTTGAGATATTTAGGATTTATTTGTATAGGTGCCCTTTTCTTGGCATGTAGCCCAAAACAGGTCGAGCCGCCTTTGCAGTCTCGCGAAATTCATGATCTTGTCAATTTGCCGCAAAGTGTAGAAGCGTATGTGGGGAGTCTTAAAGAGGAAAATAAAGTCGATCTTCAAACGAGAGAAGAGCGCTACGCAAAGTACTACTTTAGCGTTTGGAACCTCTCTAAACCCAGAGAATCTCTCGAAGCGCTTCAATGGCCTTTTAAAGCCTACACTACACATAACTCTTACGGAGAAAATTTGCAGCCTATCGAGGAGGAGTTTTTCGCCTCAATGCGTAAAAACGCAAATTTTCAAGCTTACGGCTCGGAAAATAAAAACGCAATCACTTTGGGGTATTGCAATATACGGCTTTTTCCTACCAATCGCCCCGTCTTTAAAGACCCTTCGCTTGCAGGGGAGGGTTTCCCGTTTGATTATCTTCAAAACAGCTCCATTGCACCCAATGAACCTCTTTTCGTGTCTCACTTCTCGGAAGATAGAGAATGGGTCTATATCTTTAGCAATTTTGCAAGCGGATGGATTCAAACGAAAGAGATGGTTTTTTTGGAGCAACAATATACAAACGAGATCCAAAAAGCGCAACAGATATTTATCACCAAAGAGGATATTGCTTTGCACGATCAAGAAGGGCATTTTCTCTTTCGCTCGCGCATAGGGATGAGTCTTTCTCTTATTCGCGAAGATGAAGATTTTTATACTGTTTTAGCCATTAAAAGCTCTAAAAATGCGCAACCGCTTTTTGTGCAAACGCAAATTTCCAAAGAGATTGCACATAAAAGTATTCTCCCCTTTACGAAGCAAAATCTTACGCTAATCGTGAACGAAGTAGCGCAATCCAAATACGGGTGGGGAGGTTTGTTTGAGCAAAGAGATTGCTCTTCGATGCTGCGGGATATCTTTGCACCCTTTGGCATGTGGCTTCCGCGCAACTCATATTTGCAAAGCAAAGTCGGGCAAGTGCTCTCTCTTGAAGGGCTCACTCCCGAAGAGAAAATACAACGCATCAAAGAAAAAGCGGAACCTTTTAAAACTCTTTTGTATAAAAAAGGGCATATCGTTTTGTACGTCGGTACGTATAACGACACTATAATCGTTCTGCACAACACATGGGGGATTAAAACGAAGAAAGAGGAAGAAGAGGGGAGAATCGTTATCGGAAAAACAGTTTTTAGTACGCTCCGACTCGGAAAAGAGCAAAAACACTACAACGAAGAGGAAGATATGTTGCGAAATCTTAAATCGATGAACACGCTTCCTCTTTAAAAAGAGGGTTATGCTTTAATATCTAAAAGAGAACCTAACATCTCATCCTGCGTTTTGATCGCCGTAACGTTTGCGGCAGTCGCACCGCTTACCACCACCTGATCCGGCAACTCTTTGGCTAAATCCGTTTGGCTTTTTTGTGAACCCGTATCGGTTGCGGCTCTCGTGTTTGCAATAACGGATCCGCCATTCCCCTCCGACATTCTCGTATCACTCGGCACAAACTTATCAGTATTTACATTCGCCACGTTGTTTGCATTCACGTTCATCATTTGTTGATGCGCATTGATAGAGGAAAGATTGCTAGAGATGTTCATAAATAACTCCTTGTTACTTGGATTATTATAATATCGTCATTATTAGAGAAAGATTAGAGGCATATGTAGGGTAAAAAGCCAAGAAGCTTTTTACCTAAACTTAGTGGAGTTCGGCGTTAAGTTTTACTTCTCTTGTAGAACGTGACGCGCTGTATTCGCCCGTAAGAGAGTTTTGTCTAAAGTGAATACCGTTTAATCCCGCTAAGTCTTTAGCTTTAAAGACCTCTCCTTGAAGGTTTGCGCCCTCGTTGACGTCGTTGATTTTCGTAAGTTCTGCAGGGGCAATTTTAATTTTCGTGCCTGCAAAAATCGCTAAACCGCCGTCTAAGATACATCCGTCACCCAGCGGCACGCCGCATGTAGAATTTGCGCCCAAAAGGGTGTTTTTTCCGATGGTGATCGGGTTGCCGTCGGTACCGCTGAGTACGCCCAAGATAGAAGCGCCTCCGCCGACGTCGCTTCCTGCTCCGACAACTGCAGAACTCGAGATGCGCCCTTCAACCATAACCGGTCCCGTCGTTCCGGCATTGAAGTTGATATAAGAAGCTCCGGGCATAACCGTCGTACCCGCCGCAAGCTGTGCACCGAAACGAACTTTTGAAGTATCTAAGATACGCGTATTGTCCGCAGGGATAATATGCTGTAAGAATCTCGGAAATTTATCGACGAAATCGATATGGGGATATTCGTTCGCAAATTTTAGTTCGATCTCAAACTCACGCAAGTAATCAAGTTCAATAGGTTGGCCGTTTGACCATGCCACATTCGGTAATGCTCCGAAAGCTCCGTTAAGGTTGATACCCCTAAGAGCCGCTTTGCCCAAAGAGAGCGCATAAAGCTTAAGGTAGGTTGCTTCAACGCTTTTAAGCGGAGCATCGTTGAAAATAAATGTGACCCTATATTCCCCCTCTAAACTTCCGTTGTTGATCATGTGGTTGTAAAGAGCCGAAACCGCTTGAATATTTTTGTGTGCGCTTCCGTGTGCTTCGTCCGAATAAGGAGTAAACGCATTAAGACACTGCTTTAAAAACTCCAGATTGATAGTACAGACAACTTCATCTTGACTAAAATCTACCGCCTTGCCTTGTTCTGCGAGTGCTTGGATAAAAATCGCAGCACTTCCGAAGTTTTCGTTCCAGTTGACGACGGGGTAGGTTGCCTGAAGCACTTTATCTACATTGAGCTGACCTAAATCAACACGACAAATACCGAACGCCAAAGGATCTTTGTACCCTTTCGTATTTGTTTTGATGTTTTCAATCAATGCCTTAAAAGCATCTGCTGTTTGTATTATTTCCATGAATTCTCGCTTATTTTTTTATCGACGAATTATACATAAAAACTCTATGAATAGCCATTTATCTATGCTAAAATTCTCAAACTAAGGATGGAAATTATGGATAAATGGATAGAGATTTTAAAAAAGAACGATTATTTAAATGCTAAAAAATATATCAAAGAGGGTGGCGACGTCAAAGCCTCCAACGATGCAGGGGAGTGCGTTCTCTCACATGCCATACGTTACGGTTGCGATTTTGAGCTTTTGATGCTTTTGGTAGAGAGCGGTGCCGATATTTTCGATTTTGACGATGAGGGGGTAAGCGTTTTTGATATTGCCATCACGTATGCCAACGAAGAGATGGTACGCTATCTTATCGATCAAGGGATTAGTGTCAACAAAACGCAAAGACGCAGCGGTTTTACTCCCCTAATGGCAGCGGCATGTTACGGAAGGGTAGAGATTGCAAAAATTCTACTCGAAAACGGTGCCGACAAGGAGGCGATCGACTCCAAAGGGTTCAACGCGACCGATTTTGCAAGAAAGATGAATAAGAAAACTATCTTGGAGCTTTTGGATTACGATGAAAATGCTCCCAAAAACACCACTTACGCAAGGTAGATTCTAAGAGAATCTACGAAGCATCCACCGCATTGAGAAGTGAGGTAAATTTTTTGTAACTCTCAACGATCTCTTGGTTTTTTCGGTATTGGATATAAAATTCGATCGCTTTTTTACCTAGGCGCGGTATCTCGTTTTTGACAGCCCAACTGCTCACGGTTCCTTCGGGGATCTCAAGTATCTCCGCAAGTTGTTTTTGCGTAATTCCCAACTCTCTGCAAACCTCTTTGACGGCGTTAAGTTTTTCCTCTTTTGCTTTCTTGAGAGGAGAGGCATTACGGGTCTTAGATTCTTGTGCGGGGGAGGCGGAGGTGTTTTCCTCCTCTTTCGTATGCTCTTTGATCCATTTTAGTACGTCTACGGCACTTAAAACCCAATCCCTTGCGTTAAAATGCTTTACAACGTCCGAGGCGAATTTTGAGGCGTGTGCTTTGGCAAACTCTTCGTTGCTGAGTTGGTACAACATAGAAAAAGCGAGCTGAATCGCTCCCGAGCCGTGGTATCCCCAATCAAAACCGCTTTTTGATTGCGCAAAAACATCGTACCGCAAAGGGAGCTCCACCTCTCCGTAGGTTACATATCGTGCACCTAAAAGCGTTTTATGCCCTTTAAAAACATGGTTATTTCTATTGACGATCATTTTCTCTCTTAAATTTTAAAAGTATAGTGTCGCTCATTTTTCGCATCACCTCTTTTCTTTCCGGAAAGAGACAGCTTAAAAACAACATACGCAATACCCACTAGCAATAACAATACCAACAACCAAACAAGCATATGCATACCACACCCCTCTAAAAAGTATCTATGACTACAATCGACCGATAGTTGTATTACATTAATTTATACGCCACCTTTGTGTTTTCCAGCTCTTGGACAAAAAGATCGAAA
>JAQUCZ010000231.1 GCA_028685945.1 Sulfurimonadaceae bacterium
CACTTCGACCAATACAATCCACTGTTTCCCGTCGTTGTAACTCTCTTCCACTTTTACGTCGGTGTATTCGATGTTTTTGCTTTTGCTTACCACTTCGTTTTTGGTCTCCGCCAAAATATTCTCATCACCCCCTTGACGGGTAGCACTCACCGAAGAGCTAAAGCTTGAAGCTACGTTTACGGAGATTTTTGCACTAATGGTAGCAAGGGCATCACTCTTTGCATCTTTTTGGGTTGCACCGTACCCCACGGCATAAAAATGCTGCGCCGTATCGGAGGGGGGATTGTTTATCCAAGCCTGTGTAGCCGCATCCGAAGATGCCGCACTCGCGCCGCACGCACTTAAAAAAGTGAGTGTTAAAAATGCAAAAAGTGTTTTAAAAACCATCGATAAATCCTTTATTGTTGTGTATCTTTAGCCAGTTCCGCCTGAGCTTCCTCGGCCTTTTCCTCTACGCTTTGCTCTCTAGCTTCCGCTTCGGCTTCTGCCGCCGCTTTTTCTTGCTCAATTTTCGTTTCGTACGCTACGATGATTTTGCTTGTAACATCCTCGTATTTTTCCGCCAAAGAAGACTGTTTGTTTGCATAGTAAGTTCCCATTAACGCATTGGGAAGCGCTGCAAGTGCATTTTTTACGAGTCTTGCTACCCTTGCATCGTAGAGCGACTGTTTGTCAAGTGGAACACCCACTTTTGCAAGACCTAAAGATGCCAATTCCGTAGGAAATTTCAAAATCGCATTATTTACGAGCAGGTTCGTCGTTGCAAGTCCGAACGCCGTATAGGCTTCCGTAGCGGAAACTTGGATCTCGTCGGCAACGATATTAACATTTTTGGCAAGTTTTACATAGTTTTCATCGTCGACGTTCATTTCGCTCTCAAGCGCTACGACAACCTGATCAAGCAATTCAAAATAGATTTTCTCTTTTTCGTCGGCAATCGATTCCGCCTCTTTGATTTTTTCATCGAGCATGACGATCTCTTCGTTGATAGCCGTGATTCTCTCTTCGCTTAAAGGGGTATACCCCTCGCTCATTTTTTCGGCTTGTTTTTCCCCTTCGTCGCGTTTGAGTTCCGCTTCAATCTCCCCTTTTTGCGATTCCAAACTTGCAACTTCTCCGAACGCTTCGTTCATCTCCCCGTTTGCCGATTCAAGATCTTTTTGCATATTTACGGGTGCCAACGCGATCACCGCTTCGCTGATAGTAGGATAAAAATCACCCGATACCGATTCGATCTCGCGAATTTTTCCCGTTCTAAAATCTAAAAAGTTTGCCACCGAAGCTTCGAAATCGAACATATCGGGCCAATTTTTCGTTCTTGCTTTGATATACTCCTCGTCGGTAGCATACTGTTCGCGATCTCCTAGCTCAGGATTGGCAAAAAGGGTGTCGAGTTTATTGACCGCTCTGTATGCCAGCGGGGAGACCGTTTGGTCGGCTATCATAGCTACAAGATTCGCATTATCCCCCAACAGTTGTGTCATCAAAGCACCCGAACCTAGCATTTGTCTTTGCAGTGCCTCGGAATAGTGTTTCGTTGCATAATACGGGTCGTACATAAGTGCTTGGTTGATAAACTGTTTTTGCTCATCGGTGATATCGCCGTTTACGAGTGTCGGCCACTCTGCATCTGCGGAGATAGGCATTTTATTCGCAATCACGTGGTTTTCGCGCACGATCGCCATACCCAAAGCCGCGCGGTTAACCTGATTCTCTACGCTCGGTATCTCCGTTTGCGACGCCAGCCCCTCCTGCAGTGCGGAACATCCGCCGTTCAACAATGCCAACGCACCTAATAGCACCGTACTTAGAACGATTTTTTTATTTACAACCATTCGGTTTTTTTCCCTTTTTATTCATATTCGCTATCGGAGCTTCCGCTCATAGCATTTCTGTCGTCGATCAACGCCTGATTCGATTCCCCTTGTTTTTTTGTTTTGTTTAACAAATCGTAAAAGGTATCAAAACGCGCCTTTGCACTCATTACAAGCTCATCCGAGACGCCGCCTAAAAGTTCTGCCTGCTCATAATGCTCTTGAGCGTAGTTAAGTAGTTTCAAGTTTTCCGTCGTGCTTGCTTCGGCTTCGAACAATACGGCAAGGTTGTAATGGTAATCCCTATCTTTCTCCCCTTTGTATCTGTTCATAAGCTTAATAGCCCCTTTGTAGTTTTTACGTTTTGCGTACTCTTCCACGGGAGCCAATGCGCTCGGAAACGATTTAAATTCACGTAATTGATTCGTTTTTAAAGGAGAGATATCGGAGATAAAATCTTTTACCACTTTTGCTACGGCATCGGAAGCAAGTTCGTTTTCGCTCGGCAATTTCGAAGCATCTTTGGATTGACGGTTTTTTCGATCTACATAGTTTTTAACCAAAAACTCGTCCACCCCGCGTGAGAGTCTAAACACCACCTCTAAAGAGAGCGAAACCTTATTCCCCGCGTCTGCATACTCGTAGTTGAGTATTTTCATATCAAGAGCCACCCCTTCGCTTCCTCCGAGAGGATCGAGTGCAATAAAATTGGTCTCGGTCAGTTTCGCCTTGACGTTTTCAATCAGCATCGACTGGAGTTTCGGGTTTGTTTTTTTGGCATTCTCCACCGTGGGGTTAAGCCACAACGCCAAATAAGCACCCTCGGAGATAAACTCGTCTTTGGTTTCAATCTTGCTTAACTTTGCCGCCTCTTTGGGTGCAGTGTAAGAAGGGATCACGATTTTCGGTCCCCCCGCACACGCACTTAAAAGC